>JAZROS010000063.1:0-10436 GCA_045648825.1 Clostridia bacterium
AGCTTAAGAGATGTAACAGCCTTCCCGAAGGTGCAGAATGCATCTGAGCTTATGAGCGAGGCACCGGGAAATGTTGATAAGGAACAGCTTGATGAGCTTTCGATTTCGATTATTGAAAAGGAAGAAGACTAATTACCTGAAAGGAGACATATTATATGTCAAATATCTGGCACGACATAAGTCCAAAAAGAATTTCTGCAGAAGACTTTGTGGCAGTGATTGAAATTCCTAAGGGCGGTAAGAATAAGTACGAAATGGACAAGGAAACGGGACTTTTAAGGCTTGACAGAGTTCTTTATACATCAACTCACTATCCTGCAAACTATGGCTTTATTCCGAGAACCTATGCTGCGGATAATGACCCTTTGGATGTGTTGGTCCTTTGTCAGGAGTCGATTGTACCTATGACGCTTGTGCGTTGCTATCCTATCGGAGTTGTAAAAATGATAGATGATGACGAAGTGGACGAGAAGATAATTGCAATTCCGTTTAATGACCCGTCAATGAACAAATATAAGGATATCACAGAGCTTCCCAAGCATACCTTTGATGAAATAAGACATTTCTTTAAAGTGTATAAATTTCTTGAAAACAAGGAAACGGATGTTTCTGATGTTCTTGGTGCAGAGCATGCTATGGAAATAATAAGGGATTGTATTGCATCGTACAAGGAAAATTACTGCTGATTGTATTATAGTCTATAATACACAAACGGAACACCATATGGTGTTCCGTTTCTATTTTGAGACAGGTATTTTTTGTCATATTCATTCATATAATTCAACACAGGAGTGATGAGAATGTATCTTGTTATAAATAGAAAGAAATGTTTAATAATATGTATAACCTTCCTTGCAATGGGCCTGTTCTTAGGTGGAATATTGGGTATAATTCCTGACAAAAAGACATTTGGAATTGATGGCGAAGAATTTAAGGTAATTGTAGATGCGGGCCATGGATTGCCTGACGGTGGTGCGGTCGGAGTAAATGGAAGTATTGAAGCTGAGCTAAATCTGGACATAGCTAATAAGGTGTCAGAGATTTTGACGGGAAAAGGGATTACTGTTGTTATGACAAGAAATGGTAAAGACGGAGTAAGGGGAGAAGGCGATGAGTCCTGGAGTAAGGTGAAGGATATGAGGCTGCGTCTTAAGGCGGTAAAGGACTCTGGTGCGGACCTTTTTATATCTATACATATGAATCACTTTAAGACAAGTAATGTCAGCGGACTAAGGCTCTTTTATGCCGCAAACCATAAGGAAATAAAGCCTTTAGCTGAGAACATACAATCTAAAATGTCAGAGCTTACCGGTGCGAAGGTTACGGCAGTAAGGGCTGCTGATAAGAGTCTTTTTTTAATGAAATCACCACCGGTGCCGGCAATTCTGATTGAGTGTGGATTTCTTTCAAATCCAACCGAAGAAAAGAAATTATCAGACGAAAAATACCGTGCAAGAATAGCATGGGCGATTGCTGACACAATAGAAAGGCACTATCTTGATTTGACATAGTAACTACTTGACAAAATAATGTCAAAATGAGGTATAAAGATGTTGACAAAATCAAAAAAAGGTATATAATAGTATTATATAATTTTGGAGGGGTGTATACCAATGAACAGAGTTTATAATTTTTCTGCGGGACCGTCAATGCTTCCGCTTGATGTACTGAAAAAAGCACAGGACGAAATGTGTGAGTATCCTAATTCGGGTATGTCCGTAATGGAAATGAGCCATCGTTCAAAAGATTATGATGAAATAATCAAGGGCTGTGAAAAGCTTGTACGCGAGCTTATGAACGTGCCTGATAATTATAAGGTTCTTTTCTTGCAAGGCGGCGGTTCGAGCCAATTCACTATGATTCCTATGAACCTTGCAACAAAGAATAAGAAGATTGATATTGTAATTACGGGTCAGTGGGCTAAGAAGGCTGCTCAGGAAGCTAAGCGCTACATCACAGTAAACGAGGTTGCTTCTTCTGCTGATAAGACCTTCTCATATATTCCCAAGCTTGATAAGTCCACATTCTCTAAGGATGCTGACTATTTCTATATTTGTCTTAACAATACCATCTATGGTACAAAGTTTAATAAGCTTCCTGAAACAGGAGATGTTCCTCTTGTGGCTGATATTTCTTCTATGATTATGAGTGAAGAACTTGACGTTTCAAAGTTCGGACTCCTCTTTGCAGGTGCGCAGAAGAATCTTGGACCTGCAGGTGTAACACTTGTAATTGTACGTGAAGATTTGGTGGGAAATGCAATGGATATTACTCCTACAATGTTTAATTACCAAATCCATGTTGATAATGATTCATTATATAACACACCTCCCACATACGGTATTTATGTTATGAAGCTTGTTCTTGAATGGATTAAGGAGCAAGGCGGAGTTGCTGCTGTTCAGAAGTTAAACGAAAAGAAGGCTGAAATCCTTTATAACTTCCTCGATAACTCAAAGCTCTTTAAGGGAACAGTTGTTCCTGAGGACCGTTCACTAATGAATGTACCGTTTGTAACAGGCAATGAAGAACTCGATGCTAAATTTGTTGCTGAGTCTAAAAAGGCTGGATTTGTAAACCTTAAGGGCCATAGAAGTGTCGGCGGTATGAGAGCAAGTATCTACAATGCAATGCCTGTTGAGGGTGTAGAAAAGCTTGTAGAGTTTATGAAGAAGTTTGAGGCAGAGAATTTATAAGTCTTGAAAGGTGCGAGAAGATAAAATGTTTGATATATTGACACTTAACAAAATTGCAAAGTGCGGCTTGGACCAGCTCGATAGCGGTAAGTACACTGTTACTGATGATGCAGCTGCAAATGCAGACGGTATCATTTTAAGAAGCTTTGCTATGCACGATATGGAATTGCCTGAAAAGCTTTTAGCAGTTGCAAGAGCAGGAGCAGGTACAAATAATATTCCTATTGACAAATGCACAGATAAAGGTATTGTTGTATTTAATACCCCCGGTGCTAATGCTAATGCTGTAAAAGAGCTTGTGCTTGCGGGATTATTTATGGCATCTCGTGATATTGAGGGTGGTATCAAATGGGCGTCAGGTCTTAGTGGTGATGATATTGCCAAGCAGGTTGAAAAAGGTAAGAGTGGCTTTGCAGGTTGCGAAGTACAGGGTAAGACTCTTGGTGTAATTGGACTTGGTGCTATTGGTATTTTAGTTGCTAATGCTGCAAGACATCTCGGAATGAATGTCGTTGGCTACGATCCGTATCTTTCTGTTGATGCAGCATGGAAGCTTTCAAGCCATATTGTTAAGGCAAAGAGTGCTGATGAGGTTTATGAGAAATCTGATTATATTAGCATTCACGTTCCTTTTATGCCCGATACAAAGCATATGATTAACAAGGATACTATTGCCAAGATGAAGGACGGAGTAAAGATTTTGAACTTCGCAAGAGGCGAGCTTGTTAATAATGATGATATAAAAGCTGCAATCGCAAGTGGAAAAGTGTCAAAATACGTTGTAGATTTCCCGAATGCAGAGACAATCAATCAAAAGGGAATAATTGCAATTCCGCATCTTGGTGCGTCTACAGAGGAGTCTGAGGATAACTGTGCGATGATGGCAGCTCAGGAGCTTGCATCATATCTTGAAACGGGCGACATTCTCAATTCTGTTAATTTCCCGAACTGTTCACTTCCCATGGGTGATGGAGGCAGAGTTTCTATCCTCCATAAGAATGTACCCAATATGATTAGTCAGTTTACAAATATGTTTGCAGAAGCAGGTCTTAATATTGCTGATATGATAAATAAGAGCAAGAAGGACAATGCAGCAACGATTATAAATTCTGACGGTGAAATTCCTGCTGATTTTGCAGAAAAAATTGCTGCGATTGATGGCGTGCTTAAAGTTAGAATAATTAAATAATTATAATTAACAAAACAGCGGTTATTCTTACGAATAACCGCTGTTTTGTTATCTTCTTCTTGCATCAATATATAATTCTCTTCCATCTGTAGTTATGATTTGATAAACGGGAAGAATTGATGATTGTTTGTGAAACACTCCTTCTTCATTTATTGCATAACCAAGTTCGAGATGAGTAATTTCGAGATTTGAGAACTCTTTATTTTGGGCTGAAAATTTTACAAGAAGTCCAGGAGCAGAATCAAGAGGTGCATAAGATGACAATGACTCATTATTTGTAAACCAGGTACCATTTATCGATGTGATTTTCTCACCTTTTAGAGTTACCGATATTTTGCTGTCAAAAAACAACATATCCTCCAATACATTTGTGAAATTTACTGTAAAAAGTCCTTGAGAGTCATTTGATGTATCTATTTCGGCTACAGATGTATCTATTCCAATAGTAGAAAGATATGCCTTTGCCTTTTCCGAAGGTGATTTGAGCTTTTTGTCTGTATCCACACCTGACGCAAAACTAATTCGGAAATTATCGCCATAAAATTCTATAGTACCATTATTTGAAGCAAATGATGCATCAGAGACCTGATAACAATCAGGGAAAACAAGCCTTGCAAATTCATAATAATCTGACACAACATTCTTGGCTTCAAAGACGGGTACAGAACCAAGTTCGGATGGTATTAGATTAGGATTTATACTGATACCTTTTTCTTTGAGAAGATTAACAGCATACGATATAGTTTGCGGTTCAATATGATTACTTTTAATTTCTGAATTGTACAACATTGCAGAAAGTAGTATAGAGGTCATAAGCAAAAATAGAATAAGAATAGTTTTAGCTTTGCTCCAAATCATATTTTACCTCCTTTTAGTCGATAATAATTTCTTTTAATGTAACATTCCAACGAGGAGTTAGCACTTTATCTGTAAAGTTATCTTCATAAACAACATCAAGTCCATTGATTTCGATATCAGTAATCTGATTTTGGAACTTAGTAATTGCCTCATCGAGTGCATGGATATAATTTTCAACATACATATAATCACCTGTTGCAGAAAAGCTGCGTATGTGTTGTTTATAGTGAGTAAGACGATTATTTGTAACAGTTGCAGATACCGCTGGTTCCGGAGCATTTGGATTTAAAATAACACGTCTGCCGTTCGCAAGATAATCAAGAGTTACATTAAAGCTGGTTCCGGATAGTTCCGCTGATGTGAGTTTGGAAGAAAGCTGCATGGTAGTATCCTGACTGACTGTGTGATTTATTGTATCAACAAAATCAGCAACCGCAGCGATTACCTCATATGTGGAAAATACTGAGGAGTTAGATAATAATAAGCCGTTATCTTTTGCGATATATTCAAAGGAACCGTCAGGTGAAATTTTAAGTGTTGCCGTATTCTCGACAAAAACTATTGTGCCGTCTACTTCTGTGTATCTCCTAAAACTGTTTTGATTCATATTAAACAAAGGAAGAATTCTTGATACGACAGATTCGTTATATGTTCCATCTATTGAAGAGAGCATTCTTGTAACAGATACGGTTTCCACCTCAAAGCTATCCGAATATATAGGAATCATAGGAGATAGTACCGTTTTTTGTGTAGCAAAGGATTTATCAAAGCCAAGATCAAAGGCATAGTTAATAACAGGTTTTTTGATATCGGTCGTTGTGGTTTTAGAGCCAATAATGTCGTTAAGCGGGGAAGTGTCCAAATTTGAATAACAACAGTATACAACCTCAGAGGCAGAATCCTCAATGTACACATAGCCGTCTGCTGTAATTACAATATTTTTTAGCTGGGAAAAAATACCAGAAAAATCAGCTCTTGTACCACCTAAAAGGTGCGAAAATAAGCCCGCATCATAATCGGTAGGATAAGACAGATATATCGACTTTGAAGTAAGGGCAGAATAGAAATCTGCTGTTGTAACCGTTGTATATTGTTGTGAGTTTGAAAAAGCACTTCGTAAAAAACTGTCTGCAATTTCAAGTATAGGGGAAAACGCAGAGTCAACACTCGTGATTGCGAGCCTGCTTGTCTGGTCGCCGGTATTTAGAATGATAAGCTCAGGTGCATCGAGTCGAGTTTCAGAAGGTAGCTTACCTTGTATATTAAATTTTATGTTCTTGAAAAATTCGGTAATTGGATTATTTATTCTGCTAACAAAAAAATTATAGCCGTCGCCCGACCATAATTTTTCAGTTGACAGTACCTGGCTGCCTAATATAAAATTCAAAATAACCAAAACAACAAGAACTATGCTTTTAAATTTCTCTTTCATAAAGAAATACCTTTCTTATGTGATTATGCTAAAAAGTTCTTAATTGTTACTGTCAGGCTCTTTAGCCTGTCTATTGTACTCTTTTTTATTTTGTTAATGTTGATATTAACAATCTGTGATCCGGTACTATTTTCTGCATATATAATAAACGTATTACTGTCGTTATTTAGGTCTACAACAGTACTGTAAAGTCCGCTGGCACCAATGGCACGTTCTGCGGTAATAAGCTTTCCTATGTTATCTGAAGAATCAAGCTTATAAACTTTAATTTTTGTGCCCTGAGCACCCGTTGCGGAAATTGTATAAGTCTTATCGGAGGTGCTGGCTGACAGCGATTCCGGACGTTTAATTGTAATTATATCAGATTTTGTACCTACCGCAGATACGGGAATGGTATTGCCGTAATAAGCAAAACAAACAGAGGGAAGTAGTACAGTTAATGCTAAAAGCATACAAAGTACGAATCTTACCAATTTCAACTTCACTATTATCCCTCCTTAATGAAAATACTATTTTACAATAAAATTATAACATATATACTGTTACAAAACAATTACACGAGTGTTAAAATGAAACAACATTTAAGTAGTTGGTATGGTTATTGTAACCTCAGTACCCTTGCCAGGCTCGCTTGCAATAGATATACCACCGCCCATTTCCTCCATAATTTGCTTTGCTATTGCAAGACCAAGACCTGTTCCTCCGGTGTCTCGTGAACGTGCTTTATCAACTCTGTAAAATCTCTCGAATATACGCGGTAGGTTTTCCTTTGGTATACCAATACCGTTGTCAACGACTTTTATATAAACATCGCTATAAATTTTTCCTGTAAACACTTCAATTTTTCCGCCATCGGGAGTGTATTTAACTGCGTTTGAAATTATGTTAATAATTACTTGTTCTATCTTGTCTCTGTTTGCAAGGAATTCGCCTGCAGGATTCATCTGTTTATATTTTATTGTCTGATTTTTCTCTTTTGCTGAGATACTCATTCGCTCGACAATATCACTGACAAAAGCTTTTAGGTTAATAACCTCCGGTACAACAGGGTCAGGGCGCTTCTCATCAAGTCTTGACAACGTAAGAAGGTCTCTTACAATTCTTGTCATTCTATCAGCTTCCTGTGCGATTACCCCTAAAAATCTGTTTTGCACCTTTATATCATTAAATGGTGTATCAATAAGTGTTTCGGCATAAGATTTAACGGTAGTAAGCGGTGTTCTAAGCTCGTGTGAAACATTAGCTACAAATTCTCTACGTGAAAGCTCAAGCTTTTCCTGATTAGTAATATCGTGTAAAACAACGAGGACGCCGTCGGGCTTGTTATCCTTCATAACAGTAGCAAAATTGAAACGGATATACTTACTTCCTAAGGAAGAAATCTGCTCTATTGGCGCATCGTGTTTTATATATAAAAGGTCGCCTATTCTGATATCAATGTCTATTTCTTTAAATAATTCATCAAAGCTAACTCCGCCAATGTAGCTGGCACCTAACAGCTTTTCTGCCTCAGGGTTTATGTGGATGAGTTCGCCAGAAAGATTAAATGCAAGAATGCCATCGGTCATATTTTGAAGAATTGTCTCGACTTTGTTTTTCTCTGTATTCACTTCGTCAATAGTCGAAGATAGGGTAGAGGACATATATCTAAATGTATTTGAAAGTCTGCCAATCTCATCATTAGCATCTGAGACAGGAATATTCTCAAAATTTCCGCCTGCTATTCTTTCAGCTCTTTTTGTAAGTGTAATTATTGGTGCTGTTATTGTTCTGCTTAGAAGATACGCAAGTAAAATTGTAATTACAAGTGCGACAAGAAGAGATTGAATTATAACGTATATGATGTTTTCTGTGATACCATTTAGCTCGTTTTTTGTATCCCTGACATAAACAATGTATCTACTCTCTCCCTCGCCGACGCTTACAGCATAGTCCATATATGAACGCTCAGAATTTACGGCATTGCCTCTTGCACCGGACATTGCCGCAATTATATTATCGCTCATATCAAGATTTCTGCTTAGTTCGTAATCTGATGTATAAATAACTGATGCATCAGATGAGTTCATAATACAGTAGAAACGGTATGTATCAATACCAAGCTGTCCTATATAGGACCTTACAACTTTGTCAAGATTGTACGCTCCGTCTGATTGCAGTGCGGTTTTTGACATCTCACTAATGAAACCATCGGTAAAAACCTGCTCCATCATAACAGAAAAATCGTTGTGATAAAAGCGAACAATGTTTGTAGTCAGAAAAGCACCCATTACTATTGTAACCGTCAAAATGAGAATTACAAAGATTGCGACAATTTTATACTGAACACTCTTAAACATATCGATTATGCTTTGTTAAAGTAATATCCGACACCGCGTTTTGTTACAATATAACGGGGAAGACTTGGGTCATCTTCAATCTTTTCACGGAGTCTGCGCACGGTAACATCAACTGTACGAACATCGCCGTAGTATTCGTAGCCCCATACGTTTTCGAGAAGGTTTTCTCTTGAAAAAATCTTCTCTGGTTGCTGAGCAAGAAATTTAAGAAGTTCAAATTCTCTTAATGTAATATCAATAACATTACCACGCTTTTGCACCTCGTAGCGCTCGATGTTTATTACCAGCTCGCCTGAGGTAATTGTGTTTGAGGGGTCTTGTGATGCGGAAGACATATCTATTGACATTCTGCGTAGGTTTGCTTTAACTCTTGCAGTAAGTTCTCTTATCGAAAAGGGCTTAGTAATATAGTCGTCAGCACCAAGCTCAAGACCTAATACCTTATCAACCTCTTCCTCTCGTGCGGTAAGCATAATGATAGGAACATTTGACTTTTCCCTTACTTTACGACAAACCTCAAAGCCATCCATTCTCGGTAGCATCACATCGAGTAAAATCAGGTCAGGATTACTTGACTGCGCAAGCTCTAAACCTAATGCACCATCGGTTGCAACAAGTATATTGTAGCCTTCTTTCTCGAAATTAAATTTTAGTATATCAACGATGTTGGGGTCGTCTTCGACAATAAGAACTGTTCTCTCGTCCATAGTAAAACCCATCCTTTCATACATATATAGTATATTGTAACAGATTTAATCTAAAATTTCAATATAAAAATTAAAAAAGAAGTCGGTTTTTGTATTTCAAATAAAATTTAAGATAAAAGCCAAGATATCCAACGTTTAAACTTGACAATCTGTCGTAATTTAGGTATAATATTTAGGATATAATGCAATGTTTATGCGTAAGGAGCAGATATACAATGGAAAAATATGGAGTAAACCAAATAAGAGAGAAATTTTTAAGCTTTTTTGAGAGTAAAGGCTGTTTAAGACTTGACAGCTTCTCGTTAGTTCCCAAAAACGATGCCAGCCTTCTTTTGATAAACTCAGGTATGGCACCGATGAAGCCGTGGTTTACAGGTGCAGAAACACCTCCGAGAAGAAGGGTTGCAACTTGTCAGAAGTGTATCAGAACTCCTGACATTGAAAATGTAGGTAAAACTGCAAGACACGGAACATTCTTTGAAATGCTTGGAAACTTCTCCTTTGGAGATTATTTCAAGAGAGAAGCTATCTCGTGGGCATGGGAGTTTTTGACTAAGGAAATCGGACTTTCGCCTGAAGTTCTTTGGATTACCGTATATGAAGAGGACGACGAGGCAAGAGATATATGGGTTAATGAAATTGGTGTTGCACCTGAAAGAGTTGTCAAGATGGGCAAAGCTGACAACTTCTGGGAGCACGGCACAGGCCCGTGCGGTCCCTGCTCTGAAATCCACGTTGACCGAGGAGTAGAGTGCGGTTGCGGTAAGCCTGACTGTAAGCTGGGCTGCGACTGTGATAGATTTATGGAGGTATGGAATCTCGTATTTACTCAGTTTGACAAGGATGAAGATGGCAACTACAACAGACTTCCTAACCCCAATATCGATACAGGAATGGGCCTTGAAAGACTGGCTGCAGTCGTTCAGGGCGTTAATAACCTATTTGAAGTTGACACTGTTACCAACATAATGAAAAAGATTTCTGAATTTGCGGGAATCAACTATCATGATGATGAAAATAAGGATATCTCTCTTCGTGTTATCACCGACCATATCAGAAGTACTGTTATGATGGTGTCTGACGGTGTTATTCCGTGTAACGAGGGCAGAGGCTACGTATTAAGAAGACTTCTCCGCCGTGCTGCACGCCACGGAAAGCTCCTTAATGTTAAGGATGCATTTTTGTATAAGGTTGCGGATACTGTAATTGATGAAT
>JAZROS010000064.1:0-8977 GCA_045648825.1 Clostridia bacterium
TTCGACGTATGGGTTCAAGTCCCATCACTCGCACCATGCGGAATAGTGTAAAGGTAGCACTAATGACTCTGACTCATTCTGTGAGGGTTCGAATCCTTCTTCCGCAGCCAAAAATAGAGGCATATGCAAGGCATATGTCTCTATTTTTATGCTGTGGTAGGATGATACGCACGAGTCCAAATCTGTGATTTGGAAACGAGAGTCATACAACAGCATTCCAAATCTATGATTTGGGAAATGCAACTGTAAACCCGTGGGGTGAGATTGCTGAGCTCGAATCAAAATCTCTGATTTTGCTTATGAGAGCCATGCAACAGTGTTCTGAATTTATAATTCAGGTAACACAACTGCTAGCCACCAAGAAGACGAGTGAAACGAAGTCTGATTGGAAAAGGCGAAGCATACAAGCGAGGAAAGATATGGATGCACAAAAATTTTATCTGTGCTTAAAAATATTCCAAGTTTGATTTACAAAAACTGTTAAATCAGTAAGGTGTACGTGTTATAATACAAATGGAAGACAAAGCAATGCAACCAAAGGTTGCGTAAAAATTCAAATACAAGTTGGTTGATATGACGATGACTACTTGGTAATATTATACTAAACAACAGATATATATGTAATAAGGATTGGTGATTGAAATGACGATAGGAGAAAAAATTGCACAACTCAGATTAAATGCAGATATTTCACAGGAACAGCTTGCCGAAAAAATATCAGTATCTCGTCAGTCGGTTTCCAAGTGGGAAATGGATCAGGCAATTCCGCAGATAGATAAGGTATTGCAGCTTTGTGAGCTGTTTAAGATTTCTGCCGATGAATTGCTTCGTGATACAGTCAGCATAGACAGGGTTTTGCGTGATAACGGAGATGGGAATAAGTATTTTGGAACAGACGGCTTCAGAGGTGAAGCTAATGTTAATCTTACATCTGTTCAGGCTTATAAGGTGGGAAGATTTCTTGGTTGGTACTATTCTTCATCTTTGTCAGGATGTGATAATCCCGGTTACCGTCCGCGTATTGTAATTGGTAAGGATACAAGACGTTCAAGCTATATGCTTGAGTATTCGATTGTAGCAGGAATTACTGCTTCAGGAGCAGATGCATATATGCTTCACGTTACTACAACACCAAGTGTTTCTTATGTTGCAAGACAGGATGACTTTGATTGCGGTATTATGATTACGGCATCACACAATCCTTACTATGATAATGGAATTAAGGTGATTAACCGTTACGGCGAAAAGCTTGACGATAAGACAACAGCTCTCATTGAGGCGTATATAGACGGCGATATGAGCAAAATCGGACTGAATGTGGATGATATTCCTTTTGCAAAGCGCGAAAGTATCGGACGTATTGTGGATTACGTTTCGGGCAGAAACAGGTATGTAGGGTATCTTATTTCACTTGCATCCAATTCATATAAAGATTTGAGAATAGGTCTTGACTGTGCCAACGGTGCGTCATGGATGATTGCAAAATCCGTATTTGGTGCATTGGGTGCTAAAACTGTTGTAATAGGTGCCGAGCCTGATGGCCTTAATGTGAATAACGGTTGCGGTTCAACACATATTGAAAACCTATGTAGACTTGTTAAAGAAAAGCATCTTGATGTTGGATTTGCATTTGACGGCGATTGCGACCGCTGTATTGCAGTTGATGAGAACGGAAATGTGATTGATGGCGATGCTATGATGTATATTCTTGCTAAACGGTTAAAAGCAAGAGGTATGCTTAATAATAATACCGTTGTTGCAACAGTGATGTCTAACAGCGGACTTATGGCAAGCTTTGAGGAAGCAGGTATTTTATGCGAGCAGACTACTGTCGGGGACAGATTCGTATATGAATGTATGCAAAATAACGACTATTCTCTTGGCGGTGAGCAGTCAGGACATATCATAATGAAAAAATACGCAACAACAGGAGACGGACTTTTGACGGCAATTATGATTTCTGAGGAAATTTGCGATTCCAAGCTTTCTCTTGCAAAGCTTGCCGAGCCGGTTAAGCTATACCCGCAGTATACTAAAAATATCAGGGTAAAGGATAAGGCTGCAGTATTGAAGGATTCAAAGGTTCTTGCTGAAACTGCTGCAGTTGAAAATTTGATTGCAGGCAAGGGCAGAGTTCTTTTAAGACAGAGCGGAACAGAACCTGTAATACGTGTTATGATAGAAAGCCAAACTATGGATAAGTGTATGGAATACGCAGACAGAGTGATAAATAAAATCATCGAAGGAGGGCATAGTGTTGACTAAAAAAGTTAAGACGAGTGAGCTTTTCGAGTGTGATAATGAATATCTTAAGGAAATTTTTGAACATACGGAATATCCGTGGGAGATTCTACCTAAAATAAAAGAGTATATAAACAAGATAATAGAGCGAGGATTACCGGGCTATAAAATGATAGCTGAAGGTGTACTTGTCGGAGAAAATGTCAAAATTTATCCGACAGCTACTATTGAAGCGCCTGCTGTAATCGGAGAAGGGACTGAGGTAAGACCGGGAGCGTTTTTAAGGGGTAATGTTATTACGGGAAAAAACTGTGTAATAGGCAACTCCAGCGAGCTTAAAAACTCTGTTCTTTGCGACCGTGTTCAGGTTCCGCATTATAACTATGTCGGAGATTCTGTGCTTGGGTTTAAAGCACATATGGGTGCGGGCTCAATATGCTCAAATTTAAAGTCTGACGGAAAAGCAGTTGTAATTCACGCAGAAAAGGATTATGAAACGGGACTGCGTAAAATCGGTGCTATCTTAGCAGACGGTGCTGATGTTGGATGTGGCTGTGTTTTAAACCCCGGTACAATTATCGGTAAAAACACGTCAGTATATCCGCTAAACAGCTTAAGGGGAGTTTTTCCTTCAGGTTGTATTGTCAAGAATCAAACAAATATTGTAAAAAGAGAAAGTAGGTAATTTATATGAATTATATTAAGGTAGGAAGCTACGATGAGCTTAGCCGTAAGGCTGCAAATATAATTGCTGCACAGGTAATATCGAAGCCCTGTTCTGTATTAGGCTTAGCAACAGGCTCGTCGCCGCTTGGTACGTATGAAAATCTTGCAGACAAGTGCAAAAACGGTGATGTAGACTTTTCAAATGTAACCTCAGTAAACCTTGATGAATATGTGGGCTTAACTGCAGATAACGAACAAAGCTACCGCTATTTTATGGACACAAATTTGTTTTCAAAAATCAATATAGACAGGAACAAAACCTACGTTCCCAATGGCTGTGCAGAGGATATGAAGGCAGAAGGGGACAGATACGACAAATTGATAAAGGAGCTTGGAGGAATTGATCTGCAGCTTTTGGGTATAGGTCTTGACGGCCATATCGGTTTTAACGAGCCTGATGAGTTCTTTACAAAGGAAACACACCTTGTTACACTTGACCCGTCGACTATCGAGGCAAATGCGAGATTTTTTGAATCTAAAGACGATGTGCCAACTAAGGCTATCACAATGGGTATGATGTCAATTATGCAAGCTAAGAAGGTGCTCCTTATTGCAAACGGAAAAAACAAAAAGGAAATTGTCGAAAAATCATTTTTTGGCCCAATAACACCAAAGGTGCCGGCTTCGATTCTTCAGCTGCATCCGGACCTTACTGTTATATATAGCGAAAACTAAAATATATAGGACGGCTTTTAGCCGTCCTATTTTGCTAAAAATATAAAAATACAGGCAGTTAATGCTGCAGTAATAAGTGCAGTAAAGAGTGCTGTGAGAGGTGGCGGTAATTGGTTTTTCTTTGTATTTGCTTCAATATTAACATCAGACATATAGGAAGCAACTATTCTTTCTGCGTCTGCAATAACGCCGCAGTGGCTTGAAGTTATCCCGTCTTTTAGTATAAAAATTGCCTGTGAAATGTACGGGGATTTACATTCATTTAAAATAAAGGCGCGTTTTTGTGTCTTTTTCATAGTGATTATTTTCTCCTTTTGATGTAATAATTTTGTGATAATTTAATATAATGTTATTTTTGACTGTATTTTAGAAATTTATACCAAAACATTATAATAAATGGCTTAAAATCGCGGATTGTTGCTTTTAGAAACAAGGCTAAATATTGCAATTTTTTGGTGAAAATAGTCATAAATCACTAAAGAATTTATTTCGAATTGATGTAAATTATTTAAAAAATGTAACAACTTCGTAATAAAATCCTTGACAAATGAATATTAGTGTAGTATAATAGCGCTTGTATAGGATTGGAGGTTGGAAGTATGTTTTCAATGAAGACATGCACTGCTTCACTGAAAAACACTCGCAAAAAGACAATTTTACTTGTGCTGGTTGTTTCGATGCTCAGCACGGTATTGATGGGAGCAATGTATGATTCACAACGGAAAAGTGTGAACATTATGGTGTTTGACGATTTCTCCGGTGTGGATAAGGTTGAAACTGTCTCTACAAGACAGTCAACTGTAAAAGGATTGCTTCAGGAACAAAATATTGTTCTTGAAGAAACTGACTCTGTTTCTCCTGCTCTTGATGGGGCTATTACAGACAGATGCAATGTTATCATCAGAAAAGGAAGAAGTATTAACCTTGAGTACGATGGTACGTACGTAGTTGCTGCTGCAACAACAAAGAGAGTTGCAGATGTTCTTGCTCTTGCAGGTATTGAAGTTAACCCTCAAGACATCGTAACACCGTCTTTAGATAGCAATATAAAGGCTGGAGATACAATTAAAATTGTACGTGTTACACGTGAAGAGAGTGTAACGACTCAGAGAATTCCTTTCTCGGAGGTTAAGGTAGAGGATAATAACCTCTACGTTGGAGAAACTTTAGTTCGTCAGGAAGGTGCAGACGGTGTTAAGGAAGTAATCACCGCCACTGTTTATCACGACGGGGAAAAGGTTTCTGAAAATGAAGTAACCGAGAAGGTTATTACTCCTGCTACCGATAAGATTATCGCAGTAGGAACAAAACAGAGGGTTAATACTCATAAAGGCTTTTCTTACAAAAAGAAGATTACTGTTAATGCAACAGCATATGAGCCTTACAACTGCGGTGGAGACGGCAGAGGTATTACAGCAAGTGGTATTAAAGCTCAGTTTGGAGTAGTAGCGGTTGACCCGAGAGTTATTCCGCTTGGCACAAAGCTTTACATCGAATCTACCGATGACGGTGCATCATGGACATACGGCTATGCTATTGCGGCAGATACCGGCGGCGCTATCAAAGGTAACAAAATTGATTTGTGCTATAACACAAGAGGCGAGTGTATTCAATTCGGAAGAAGAAGTGCAAACGTATATGTACTAAACTAAAAAACTATTAAAACTGTTCCTGCTTGGAAGTGCAGGAGCAGTTTTTGCTATATTCAATATAAAATAAGTATATGCAAGGGAAAAATTAGTAACACTTGCACTAAGTTAAAATTCGAGAATAAAAAAGTTTGAAAAAAATCTTGATTTTTGATGTCTGTAAGTGTATAATTAGTGTAGTTTTTGTTTTTTCAAAGGCTGAAATTTTGGAGGTGTTAGTATATGAAAAATGAGTATCTTTCAAGTGTTCTTGAAACGGTTAAAAAGCGTAACGCTGGAGAGCCTGAGTTTATTCAGACAGTAACAGAGGTTTTAGAGAGCATTGAACCGGTGGTTGATTGCCGTCCTGACCTCGTTGAAGCAGGCGTTATTGAGAGAATGGTAGAGCCTGAAAGACAGATTGTGTTCCGTGTACCCTGGGTTGACGACAACGGCAAGGTGCAGGTAAACAGAGGTTTCCGCGTGCAGTTCAATTCAGCAATCGGACCTTATAAGGGTGGCTTAAGATTTGCTCCTAATGTGTACTCAGGTATTATTAAGTTCCTCGGCTTTGAGCAGACCTTTAAGAACAGTCTTACATCACTTCCTATGGGCGGCGGAAAGGGCGGTTCAGACTTTGATCCTCAGGGCAAATCAGATAACGAGGTTATGCGTTTTTGCCAGAGTTTTATGACAGAGCTTTACCGTCATATCGGTCCTGATCTCGACGTTCCTGCGGGTGATATTGGTGTTGGAGCAAGAGAGGTTGGTTATCTCTTTGGTCAGTATAAAAGACTTAAGAACGAATTTACAGGCGTTTTGACAGGTAAGGGAATAAGCTTCGGCGGCTCACTTATCCGTCCGGAAGCTACAGGTTATGGTGCAGTTTACTATACAGTTGAAATGCTCAAGCATTTTGGTGATGATATTAAGGGTAAGACCTTTGCTATCTCAGGCTTCGGTAACGTTGCGTGGGGTACAGTTAAAAAGGTTACAGAGCTTGGCGGTAAGGTTGTAACAATTTCAGGTCCTGACGGTTACATATACGATGCTGATGGCATCACAACAGACGAAAAAATCAACTTTATGCTTGAAATGCGTGCGTCATGCAGAAACAGAGTTCAGGATTATGCTGATAAGTTCGGTGTTCCTTTCTATGCAGGCGAGAAGCCTTGGGGTGTTAAAGCTGACATTATTATGCCTTGTGCAACTCAGAACGAGGTTGGTATGGCTGAGGCTGAGAAGATTGTTGCAAATGGTGTTAAGTATTATGTTGAAGTTTCAAATATGCCTACAACAAACGAGGCTGTTGCATTCTTAAAGTCAAAGAACGTAATAGTTGCTCCTTCTAAGGCTGTTAATGGCGGCGGTGTTGCAGTTTCAGGTCTTGAAATGAGCCAGAACTCAATGCGTTACAGCTGGACAGCAGAAGAGGTTGACGAGAAGCTTAAGGGTATTATGAAGAATATCTTCAGCGCATCTGTTAATGCTGCTAACGAGTACGGTCTCGGCGATGATTTGGTTGCCGGCGCAAATATCGCAGGCTTCCTCAAGGTTGCTGAAGCTATGAAGGCTCAGGGCTGTGTTTAATAATTAAATATATTTAAAGCTGCTGCATCTTTTGCAGCAGCTTTTTTGTACAAAAAAAAGAGGCAGTCATCTGACTGCCTCAGGCTTTTACTCTTCAACCTCTAACGGTGTATCAACCGAGATTTCAGCTACAGTATCCTGCTCTTTGTCAAAGCTTACACCCTCAACGTGAATGTTGATTTTAGAAACGGTCATACCCGTCATACTTTCAACACTGTTTTTGACATTTTCCTGAACCTCCCAGGCAATGTCCGGAATGCTTACGCCGTAGTCAACAATGATAAACACATCAATATTGCAGAAATCTTCGCCAAGCTCTACTTTAACACCTTTGCCTTTGTTCTTTTTGCCACCGAGAATTTCAGCTATGCCACCTACGACAGAGCCGCTCATACCGGCAACACCTTTTATCTCTGTTGTTGCGATGCCGGCAACGGTTGCGATAACCTCAACTGATATTTTTACATTACCTATTTTATCTTCGTTTTCTGTAGAAGTGGTGATTACATTCTGTTCTTCGCTCATAATAAACTCCTCCTGTAAGTTTGTATATATATTATTATACCAACTTTTAGGAAAAATTTCAATATATTTTGAAAAATATATCAAAAAGCATTATTTTACCGGAATAATTTTGACATTAGATGCACTAATTCCCAGATGTGAGGTTGCGATTTCTGACAGCTTTTGAACATCACTGTCTGTTATGCCGTCCTTTTTAACAAGGATTTCCACATTGTTTCCGTCTATGTATACAGATGCCATCTCGTAGCCCTTTGCCTTTATAGTGTTTTCTATTGCTGCCTCGTGCTCCACTGCGCTTGCAATATTTAAAATTGCGTCCTGTGCTTTTTTTCTTGCTTCGGCATCAAAGCTTTCATTTGCGGCAGTCTGGTTTAAAATATCAAGTGCTTTTTCTCTGGAAACTTCGCGGTTTTCTCTTGCTTCCTCAAAATAATCGTCTGAGTCTGCCTGCTGTGTGTTCTTATCGGTTTTGTTTACAAGCTGTGCTTCGCCTAACTTTTTGCCTGTAGCAATATACTCGTCTCCGTCGGTAACCTTCATCACGTCCTGATAGGACCAGTTTAAGTACCCTGCCACACCAATTAACACAACAAGAGCTGATGCAACTATCTCCTTACGCTTTAAAACCATCATTGAAAATCCATTCCTTTCAGTATTATTATGTGTTAATTGCCTGCAAATACTGCCACCTTGTATTCGGGTACATCAAGAGAAACCATTACGGCATCGGTTATAGCACGACTAACAGCGCTGTTTTTAGCGCCCTCTGCTACCACAACGACTCCTTTAACCCTTGGATAACTTTCGCCCGCAGTAACAGCCTTTCCGTCAGAACCAACTTCTGTGCGGTCTGTATCACTGCCACGGGTTTTTGTGTCGTAGACGATATTGCTCGTCCCGCTGCCGTAATAGGTTATCATAACCTTTGTTTCACCGGCACCGCTTATTGCGGAGAGTATCTTTGATAGCTCCTCCTGCTGAGTTGGCTCTTGGGGTGAAATTGTCGGCGTATCGGTCTTGTGTCCCGAAAACAGCATTAACACAACTCCAATAATAAGTATGATATATAACGGTAAATTATTCTTGTTTTTAAATATTGTTGTGAGAAACTCGCTATTCACTAAAGCTTACCTCCAGATGATATTATTACACCCGTAAACTTCCTTAAGACGTGCTGTAATTTGGGTGTTTTCGTTAGCGTACAGAATAATTTTTTCAACGCCTGCAATCTTATCGTCTATAGTATTAAGACTGACCTCTGCATCTATGCTTATATTAAACTCGTTTTCAACTCTTGTTTTGATATCCTTTTCAACCTGTTGTTTTAACATAGATGCTACTTCGCTTTCCAATGAATACTCGCGGTATTCGCTCTCCGGCAGAGAAAAATCAGGCATAGCAATTCCTCTTAGGTTTAAAAGGGGGGAGGTAAGAGTTATGAGCAGGATAGCACTTGTTAAAATGCTTATGTACTTTTGCCAGTTTTTTGGTATCAGAACATCGGTAAGTGCCACTATTATTGCAACGGCGGCAACCTGACATATATATCCTCGCATAAATACTCCTTAACCGCTGCCTGTTGTGGCAAGCAT
>JAZROS010000065.1:0-2170 GCA_045648825.1 Clostridia bacterium
TGGAGAGTTTTTCTTTTTCCACTTTGGCAAAAAAACACTTATTCGTGATGGCGAAATTCTTGGGAAAATGATGCCTGTTGAAATAGCAGGGAGATGGCAGTTTATTCTTGATAAATAATAATTTATTAAACTGTTAGATAAACTTGAATTTGACAGGAGATGTCGAAATGAGTATTACACAAAAATTTTATGATAATATGGCTCCTTATTACGATAAGCTGTTCCTTGATTGGAAAGCAACAACAAAAGAACAAGCCGTATTATTGCAAGGTATATTTCAAAAATTCAATTTTGGGCAAACCACAAGTATCCTTGATTGTGCTTGTGGAATAGGTACACAAGCAATAGGTCTTGCATCACTCGGATATAAAGTTATCGCATCTGATATAAGCGACGGCGAAATAGCAGAAGCGAAAACAAGAGCAGCAAATGCTAATGTTGATATTCGTTTTGAGAATGCCGATTTTTGTGCGTTGTCCGAAGTCTTTACGGAAAAGTTTGATATTGTTATCGCTATGGATAATGCGTTGCCGCATATGCTTACAAGCGAAGATTTGAGCAGAGCTGTAAAAAGTATTGTAAATCAAATCAAAGAAAACGGAATTTTTGTGGGCAGTATTCGAGATTATGATGCTTTGCTTCAAGATAAACCACCGTACTCTCCGCCATATATCCACGAAACCGACAAAGGAAAACGAGTATCATTTCAGACTTGGATTTGGAATGATGACCACTATAAACTTACACAGTATATTATTGATGACGAGGAAACATTAGAAATCAATAAATATGAATGTGAATACAGAGCAACTCGTCGAGAAGAACTGACCGCTTTGTTTGTTGCCAACGGTTGCAAAGAAGTAATTTGGCTGTTTCCCGAAGAAACAGAATTTTATCAACCAATCATTGTTGCGAGGAAATAAACAAATTCCAATTTATCAGACAATAACTGTCCCATGCTCTAAAAACCCTTGATATTACTGGGTTTTTCGTTGATTACAAACTCAACTGTTATGTATTTTCCCTTGTTTTTGCCCTTATGAGCGAAAATAAGGGAAACTTTTTATATCGGGCCGCCAACTACCTTGTCGAGCAGTCTTGCGGAAGTACGCTTCGCCTCTCTTGTAGAGTGAGCGTAGACATTCATCGTGGTACTGACATCAGAGTGACCTAAAAGCTCCTGCACATCCTTCGGCGCCGCTCCGTTTGAGAGCAGATTGCTTGTGAATGTGTGTCTCAGTTGGTGGAAATGAAACCCTTCCAAACCTTCTACCTTTTTGCTTGCTCTCTTGCACATAATACCGATCGTGCTTGGTGCTTCATACGCTCCGTCAGGTCTTAAGCATACAAAGGATATCTCCTTGTAGCCATCGGGAACCTTCTCGTTTCTCGGTAGCGTATAGACCTCATAGTATGTACGGTCTTTCTCCTTAACCTCGCTGTAGTAGTTGAGGCAGAACAGTTCTCCGTATTTGAATCGGTTTTTGTGCTGGTCGAGCTTAGCTGTACGTAGAATCTCAGCCAGAGTGTCACAGAAGTCCACCGTGCGGACTTTTCTGCGTTTGGTAGCCCCTATCTCGGTTTTGTGTCTTGCGTTGTTGTAGCGCATACTGCGGCGTACCGTAAGGTACTGCTTTTCAAGATTTACGTCTTGCCAAGTCAGCCCCCAGTCCTCGCCGATGCGAAGTGCTGTGTAGTATGCGATCTGTATAGGGAGCAGTGCGGGGTTGTCCTTTGCTTTCAGAAAATCCTCAAGCTTCAGATACATTTCGTGAGTCAGCGTTGGTATGGTAGCAACGTCTCCGTTATCCTCCGAGAACAATTCGTAATCATCCTTTTTCCCACGCCATACAACGTACTGCATCGGGTTAAAGGAAATCATACGCTTGGGAAATACTGCAAAGCGAAACGCTCCCTGCAGAACAGCGGAGAACAATCGCAAGTATCCCTTGCTGAGTGGCTTCGCTGTCGTGCCGTCCGGATTTACTCCGCCGAAGCTGAGCTGATCCATGAACGCCTGCAGATGGTCGGCTGTCACACTTTTCAGTTTTCGGTTGCTGATGGGAAATTGCTTGATGCGGTTGACTGTTCCTTGATAGGACATCACCGTACCGTTGCTCAGATTGCCGGGTTTCAGTTCTTCTTCCATCCACATATCAAGCAGCATACC
>JAZROS010000066.1:0-1799 GCA_045648825.1 Clostridia bacterium
GCAAGATTTACCGTAACTGTACAAATATCCGAAAGATATTTTCTGACAGTGTCCTTTTCCTGCTGTCCGATTTTATACGCAACAGCAGGTGCAGTAGGTGTTAGTATAACGTCGCATTTTTTAAATATATCGGCATATTCCGCTATAATTTTAGTTCTGATGCGGTTTGCATTGTTATAGTAGGCGTCGTAATAACCGCTTGAAAGCGCGTAGTTGCCGAGAAGTATTCTTCTTTTGACTTCATCGCCAAACCCCTCACTTCTCGTTCTTTTTACAAGCTCGTCATACGTTTCTCCGCCCGAGCGGTGTCCGTATTTAATGCCGTCAAAACGGGAAAGATTTGATGCCGCCTCCGCAGAGGATATAAGATAGTATGCCGAAACTGCATATTTAAGACTTGGCATAGATACTTCTACCATCTCACAACCGGCATCCTTGTAAAACTCTGCCGATTTCATTACAGCAAGCTTTACCTCGTCAGAAATACCTTCACCAAAGAACTCTTTTGGAATACCTATTCTCTTCCCTTTCAGACTCATTCCTATAGATTGGGTGTAGTTGCCCGTAGCATTGCTTGAGCTTGTGGCATCCCTTTCGTCCGTTCCGCATATGCAATCCAGCACAATAGCACAATCTTCAGCCGATGAGGCACACACACCAATCTGGTCAAGACTCGATGCAAAAGCGATAAGCCCATAACGTGAAACTGCACCGTAGGTAGGCTTTAAGCCTGTAACACCGCAAAAAGCCGCAGGCTGTCTTACCGAGCCGCCCGTATCACTTCCCAATGCTGCTACGCACAAATCCGCAGCAACAGATGCCGCCGCACCGCCTGACGAACCGCCTGCAACACGATTTATATCATAAGGATTTTTTACACCGCCAAAATATGAGGTCTGCGAGCTTCCACCCATTGCGATCTCGTCCATATTGGTTTTTCCGAGCATAATCGCACCCGAGTTATCTATCTTATCCATAACCGTCGCATTGTAAACAGGCACAAAATCCTCAAGCATTTTTGACGCACAGGTAGTTTTTACACCATTTGTGCAGATATTGTCCTTTACAGAAACAGGAATTCCCGTAAGAAGTCCACTATCACCAGACGAAATTTTCTTTTGAGCAATTTGTGCGTCATTAAGTGCTTTTTCGGCGCATACTGTTATATAGCTGTTAATTTCCTTATCGAACTTCTCTATTCTGTCAAGGTAATTCTTTGTAAGCTCAACTGCGCCGATTTCGCCATTTTTAAGCCTTGAATGTAATTCCTTTATAGCCATATATGTCATCCTTTCGCTCTAAACCACCTTAGGAACTGTAAAAGCACTGTTCTTTACGGCTTTAGCATTTGTAATAATTTCTGAGACATCATAAGAGCGACAAGCCTCATCACCTCTCAGATTATCATAATTTACTGCAAAATTGGTGTGGGTCGGTACTAAAAAATCTATCTCCTTAACCCTGTCCATCAATTCTATTATATCCGCCATCTCAGCTGTTACCCTTTCAAGCTCCTCATCGGAAAATTCAAGCTTTGAAAGCTCTATGAGATGTTTTGTGAGATTTATGTCAAACATTCTGTCATTCCCTTCACATATTTTCACTTATTCTCATATTATTTTACTGCAATATTTTCTGTCTTTCAATAGAAATAAAAAGATTTACATATTCATTTTAATATTTTTATCCTATTGCACAAAAATATAAAATATTTCGAAAAAAATTTTTTATAAAAAAATCCAAAAAAGTATTGACAAATACACATTTCACTGCTATAATAATTGATGTTGTCGCTCGAT
>JAZROS010000067.1:0-3014 GCA_045648825.1 Clostridia bacterium
TAATTCTGCCCGACATAAGTGATATAGCAAATCCGATTACCGTAATAACACCAAGCCCAGCAACTGCCGCCGTCGGCAAAAATGCCGCCAGAAAGAGTACCAAAAACACTCCCACCTCAAACCGTGCAACGATAACCGATATTGCAAGTATTCCTATAATATCTATTGTTACAATAATGGGGCTTACCACTCCTGCCGCCGCACCAATAATTGCAGCAGCAAAACAAGCAGGAATTATACTGATTTTTCTATCAGAACATTCTCTATACTCGCCGTCATAGAAAAGTCCGCCAATAAATCTTAAAAGACCGCTGCCAAGATATAGTGAATACAAGCTTTTCGAAAAAACAAGGCAAAGCAGTGCAACAACAATCAGTCCTGCACCAAAAACTATATTAAGTGTACTATAATCAATAAACGAAACCGCGAGCATTGCAACAGAATAGGCAAGCAAAATCACACCTATACTCTTAAGCGGTATATTAAATATATCCAAAAGGCTATCAAGTATTGTACTCTTCATTTTTACAGTAGCTTTTCTGCCTGAAAGAGGAATACACATCAAGCGGTAAGCCATACTGTTTTTCCACCACTCACCACCAAAAGCTCCGTGCCTGAAAGCCTTTACAAAAACCGAGCCATCGGCATTTTTTATAAAAAAGGAACAGACGCCGTTTATTGCCTTGGAAATAAAGCTTGCTTCATACCAGCAAACAAGAGTTTTCCACAAAGACATAACAAGTGTAACTATTCTACTTCCTGCCACCCAATACACCTCCGACCGCATTTTTAAAGCTATCTATACCAATAACATAAGCCAATACAAGATATACCAAAAGTCCCAATCCGCCACAGATTGCTCCGTGAAGTATGTATCCAAGCACATTTTCTGCAAACATTTCGTCAGTAAAGCTTGAAACACCAATTACCACTACTGCCATAACCGCACCGCACACAAAAGTCTTTACAATATCAGAAAGGTCATTTCTTTCAAACAACCTACCCTGCTTTCTTCTGTATGCCACAAAGTTAAGAGCAGCATTTACCGTAGAGCCACCTGCCGTTGCAAGTGCAAGACCTCCTACACCGATTTTGGCATAGAAAACATATGCCATTATAATATTTGCCACCATTGAAATTAACGCACTTATCATCGGTGTTTTTGAATTCTTCATAGAAAAGAAAGTCTTAGTCATAATCTCGTTATATGCAAGACCTATCATTCCCACAGAATAGCAAGAAAGGGTAAGGGCCGTTATCAAAGTCTTATCGTGCGTAAACTTTCCATGCTCGTAAATTATTCCTATAACATCCTCAGAGAGCAGAATGAACGCTACCATAACAGGTACAATTACCAGAGTAATAGCTTTTAGCGAACCTACAACAATGCTTTTAGACTCATTTACTCTCTCTGCCGCATTGGTACGCGACAGCTTCGGGAATATGAGATTTGTAACGACAAAGGAGAAAACTCCCGTCATAACAAGATAAAGTCTATTCGAGCAGTTAAGCACAGATACCACGCCGTCTGCGCCCGATGCAATTCTTGTATTAACAAGCGAATACAAGGGCTGTACCCATGTACTTATAAGCATCGGAAGTGCAAGAGAAAGTGCCTGAAGAATATATTTATCCTTAAGGTCAAGGCGAGGTCTAAATTTATATCCCGTCTTCTTAAGGGACGGAATTTGTATCATCACCTGCAAGCTCCAGGAAAACAAAATGGCAACCGCTAAACCGTAAATTCCAAACCTTTTTCCGAATACAGGGAAATAAAGAATTACCGCCACATTTGATACAAGGCTCATTATTGCAGGTATATTAAATTCACCAAAAGACTGCAGTATGCCTACAAAAGAGAATGCCAGTCCCGTAAATATCACCATCGGGAACATAATTGACGAAAGCTTGGAGGCAAGCTCCGCCGTTTCACCCGTAAACTGGGGTGCAATAATCCCTGTTATAAGCTGCCTTGAAAAGACAATTCCGACAACCGACAGAAGCAACGTTGCAAGGATTATCATACCAATAAATTTGTTTGCAAAATTCATTGCATTATCTTTATTTTCCTTTTCATAAATACCGTTAAAAACAGGGATGAAGGAGGCAGATATAACTCCGCCGATTACCATATCGAAAAGTGTAGTAGGAAGCTGTGATGCCGCAAAGTATGCGTCTACTGTATTCCCTACACCGAAAAAAGCCGTAATTAAAGATTCTCTTACAAGCCCGCAAGCCTTTGCAAGAAATGTAGCTATTGCCATAAAGCTTGCGGTTTTCAGCATCTTATTTCCGCCGCTCACCTGCCTTCACCTCCCGAAAGAAGCTCTATTGCAAGTGTTGCATTTCTCTCTGCCTTTGTCTTAAGCTCATCACGTTTTTTTAAAAGAGTCGCTTTCTGTTCATCAGAATTATTCATAGCACGGTCTACTGCCGCTTTAAACTGATTAAAGGTAATCTCTTTGGCATCTATATAATTATCGCTGCCGATGTAGTCAAGAAAACCACTCACCTTTGGGTCATAAACAAGTCCAACAAGAGGTACACACGTTACCGCCGAATAAATCAAAGTATGAAGCCTCATTCCTACACAAATACTCATACCCGAAAAAAGCTCTAAAAGCCTTTTTATATCATAATCGGCACTTATAACATTAGACTCCGCTGTCATAGATGAACGTATTTTTTCTGTTATTTCACAGTCATATTTTTGCTGCATAGGCAAAAATGTTATCTTAAGACCATATCGAGAATTGGCATAATCGCAGGCCTTGGCAATAATATCGCAAAAATCCGACGAAAGCTCCTTACAGGGTCTTACAGACACAAGCATTGTCTTTTCATCATTACCGCCGTCCTTTACTCTGCCGTCAAACTCAAGTCTGAAGGCAGGGTCTGCTGTAATTTCAATCTTCGGTGATACTACACCTATTTCTTTAAGCTCTTTGTATGAGGTTTCATCTCTTAAGGTAATAATATCAACCTTGTCAAGCACCTTTTTTGTAAGCTTTCTG
>JAZROS010000068.1:0-2439 GCA_045648825.1 Clostridia bacterium
AGGAATAGGAACAAGAGGGCCGGGCGAAACTAAATTAGAGAGCGACCGCCGTCATATAAGGCGAAGAATAAATGCTTTAGAGGACGAGCTTTCAGAGCTTGAAAAGCACAGAGAGCTTTTAAGGAAAAGACGTAAAAAGGACGGTGTAATAACCGCCGCACTTGTAGGCTATACAAACGCAGGCAAATCAACGCTTTTAAACGCACTTACTAATGCCGACGTGTTTGCAGAGGACAAACTCTTTGCAACACTTGATCCTACATCAAGGGCGATAGAGCTTGAAGATGCAAGAAAGATACTGTTGGTTGATACCGTAGGCTTTATAAGAAAGCTTCCTCACCATCTGGTTGAGGCTTTTAAATCCACCTTGGAGGAGGCGGCGGTAGCAGACGTGCTTTTGCACGTTGTAGACAGTGCGAGCGAGCAATATTTTGACCATATCAGAGTGGTAAGAGAAGTTCTTTCTGATATTGGAGCGGGTTCAAAACCGATAATTGCAGTTTTTAATAAATGTGATAAGCTAATGTATGATGCAGTGCTGACAGCGCCCGAACACGATAGAGAGGTAAGGATTTCTGCCAAAACGGGCGAGGGCTTTTCGGAGCTTTTATCTGCACTTGCAGACCTTGCACCCGGCAAGAAAAATAAGGTTATAGCTGTTATACCCTACACCGAAGGAGCACTTTTATCGGAGCTTCATAACACGCAGAAAATACTGACGGAGGAATATACCGAGAACGGAACAAGGATAGAAATGCTTGCCGACGACCGTGCATATCAAATGGTTAAAAGGTATATTTTAGAAAACGGACGGTGATTAAAATTTCACAAAAGGAATGTTATAAAACGGTATCAAGACGTGCCGAGGCGGTTTTGGTTGAAAAACGGTCAAAATTTATAGCGACCGTTATCCCTGCCGACACGGAGGAGAAGGCACTTGCTTTCTTGGAAGAGATGCGAAAGACCTACTCGGACGCAACTCATAACGTCTATGCCTATGTAATTGACGAAAATAACATATTTCGCTATTCCGACGATAACGAGCCGTCGGGAACGGCGGGTATGCCTGTGCTTGACACTATAAGAAAGGCGGGGATTGTAGACTGTGCGGTAGTTGTTACAAGGTACTTTGGCGGTACACTTCTTGGCACAGGCGGTCTTGTCCACGCATACGGCGGTGCGGCGAGAGAGGGACTTTTAGCAGCAGGTATAATAGAACGTCGGCTTTGCAATATAATAACTGTAACTGTGGACTATACCACAAGCGGCAGAGTGTCCCACTTTCTTGCAGAAAACGGACATATTATAGAAAACACAGTTTACGACAATGAGGTTACATACTTTGTATGCGTAACAAAAAATTCGGCAGAAGCCTTTAAAGCCGAGATTACAGAGCTTACCAACGGCAGAGCGGTAATGAAAGAAAACGGCACTAAATATATTGACATAGACCTTAACGAAAGGAATGATTAGTATGAAAAAGATTTTAGCAATAGTTATATGTGTTGCACTTTTGGGTGCTTGTGCACCTAAAAAGCCGGTTACAGACCCGACACCGACTCCCGTTTCAAATCAGGGAGGAGAGCCGTCTGCGGTAAGAACTATGATTTCTCCAACAGACAAAAATCCTATAAAAGATGACTGGACAGTTCTGGGCGAAGTAGGTGTAGTTATAGACGGCGAGTACACCGATATTTTGCTTGCAACAGAAGCCGAACGTGGTGATGACGGTTATATGATGTGGGACGACACACAGAAATGGGCATTGGTAGCAGATGGTGAGGAAAATAACTATGTCCTCTTTAACTCTCTTGTTGACGGACAGATGTATATTGACGTGGCAACCGAAAACAATCTGCCCGTAATATCTTTAGTTCACACATCAACAGTCGGTATGTCAGTTACAAAATATACCTATTCTGACGGTGCTTTTTATGCCGAGGAGCTTATAACTCCTGTATCTAACGGCAATAATATATATAGCTCATTCCCGCAATATACTGAATAAAAGGAGTTAATAGATATGGTAATAGAACTTACAAAAGCAAATTTTGAGAAAGAGGTAATGACCTCAGATGTACCCGTAGTGGTAGATTTCTGGGCAAGCTGGTGCGGCCCGTGCCGTATGGTTTCGCCGATTATTGACTCACTTGCCGAGGAATATGGGGACAAAATTAAGGTCTGCAAGGTGAATGTTGACGCAGAAAGCGCCCTTGCAAGCGAGTTTGCAGTTGTGTCTATCCCTACCGTGCTTATTATAAAGGACGGCAAAACGGTAGAGCGCAGTGTCGGAGCAAAAAGCTTTGACGACTTCTGCGATATGATAGACGCACATCTATGATAGAAAGAATAAAAAAGAGAGCGGCGGCACTTGGTATCAGCGCCGTCGGTGTTTGCCGTGCGCGGATTTTTTCTGAGCTTAGAGAAAAGCTTTCGGGC
>JAZROS010000069.1:0-2913 GCA_045648825.1 Clostridia bacterium
CTGTTATAAAATGCAGCAATAACAGCTATATGTTTTTCACCTGCTGTGTTGTTTTTAATCTTTACCGCTGTTGTAACGGTATTCTCACCAGGTGTAGTGTCTACTTCCTCGACACTAAACGCATTTTCGATTAAAACAGGAACCGTTTCTTCATAAGAACCGAAACTGCCGTCTGAATTCATCGGATAAGCCTTAATCTTAATATACTTACCTGCATAGCTCACAGGAATAAAGACATCCGAAACAGCACTCTTATGACCGCTTTCAAGAATAGTCCAGCTTGTGCTGTCCGCTTGATCGGCTACAAGATATAAATATCTTAGTGCCGAAGCTGTAGTTGTAACAGTTGAAGTATTCGTATTACCTGCAACTGCACTTTCTAATGTAATGTCCGAAATCTCAGTTAAGTTAACCTCGACACCTTCCTCTACTACAGTAAAACCGCCGAAATAAACTCTATCACCAGACTCTGTTCCTGTAATATTCAATCTTGTATGAGCAGCTGCTCCAGTCGGAAAGTTAGTCGTAAACTCAACCCAAACCCACTCACCTGCTACAAGTGATGTATAATCAGACTCTGCAGGTTTTAATTCTTTATTGGTCTGGAACATATTTGGTAGTCCTGCTGTACAAGACATATATGCCTTTGGTGCTGATGCCTGCGAATCGGACTCAAGCATTACCCATGCACCAAGTCTATACTCTTTTGTACCTTGATCAACAGTAACTATTCTCTGGTCAATCGTTGCACTACCGTCAGCCTTTGTATCAACATATCCAATCTTGGTGGAATTATCATATGTATCAACAGTAACACTGGCATTTGTTAAAACTCCGCTTGCTCCCGCACTAACGACCCATCCTTTATTATTTTCTTTTGTCAGAGCTGCACTATCAAAACCGTCTTTCCATAAAATCAGTTCGGAAAATTTAGTAGCTCTTTCAGATGCCGAAAGGTCTGCTACAAGCAAGGTTCTGCCATCGCCATATGTACTGCCTGTAACCGATTCCCCGTCATTTAAAAGTGAAAGGGAAATCTTTAAATCAGCAGTCCTTCTTGTTTCAATATAAGAAAGACTTATATAATGCCATTTTCCGTCAGTAGGTGCATCCTCAGTATGGAGCGGAATTGAGCCTGCTTCATACGGTGATTCTCCCGTAAGCATTATCCTACCGCCAACCTCATCAGGAACCTTGTACCAACAGGATATGACATATTCCTTTTCCTTATTCATTGCAACATAAATCTCAGGGCTAACACATTTATCTGCATCAGCCGTTTTAGCTGCTGTGGCAGTATCAGGGAAATGTCCGGAATTTATAATATCGGTAAGAGTTAAACCGTTCCCAAGCTCTTCCTGAGGGTTAATATCCTCAGTTGCTGTGCTTATAATTGAAAAATCGGACACCTTTTCTACAAAAACATCATCAAGATAAAAATCTACCGTAGCGGAAAAGTCAATGTATACCTCCGCCTGTTTTGTAAGCTCATCTGCATTTGATGATGTGTTTACAAAAGTAGTCTCCAGTAAAGTCCACTCATCAGTAACAGCTGTTGGCACTGCCGACGCTGTAAGGTCGGTACCGTCAACCTTTACTGCTATCTTTGCAGCAGCATTATCAGAAGCCTCTGTAAGCTTTACATATGCTCTTGCATAATAGGTCTGGTTGTTTCTCAACATAAAATATGTTCTTGCCGGTGCATTCCTTGACTGATGAATAAAAGCTGCTCCTGCACTGTCGCCATAGGTGTATGCTGTTGTTTTTCCAATACTGGTCTGACCTGATACATACCACCCATCTGCATTGTTTTCAAATGTACCATTTGAAATCTCATTACCGATGACAGCATCTAAGGTCAATTCCGGTTCAGCAGCATAAGCAGTCGCCCCAAAAGACGAAATAGTCATCAATGCCGCAAGCAATACAGCTATTTTAGTTTTTAACATAATATGGTTCTCCCTCGCGTATACCATTGCAGGGAGAAGCTTTTTAAGCTTCTCCCTCAACGGTATTAGAAATACTTAGTTTGCAGCAAATTCTACGGCTGCTGCGATCGGTTCTTGTGTACGTGCATTCCAAAGGAATACCTTAACCTTATTAGCGCCGCTGTCAACCGAAATTACATCTTCTTCCGGTAAAAAGATATCTTCGTCGTCGTTAGTTCCCAACGTGCACGGCATAGTCTGCGAAGACATAAATACGTCGCCCTTGTAGAATGCAACAATGACTTTAGCATCAACATTAGAATTAGTCTCATTTTCGTAATTCACACTAACAATAAATCCGTTTTCAGCAATTCCCTCGAACGTTGCTTCATCACCATTTCCATCCCAGACGCTCAGTGTTGCTGTAACTGTCTTTTCAGTCTCAGGAAGTTCAGGTGTGATCGGATCCGTTGTTCCAACAGTAGGTAATACCTCGCCTGTAGCTGTCAATACAGCTGTCATCTTAACCTCAAAAGCACCTTCCATCAGGCCTACATCAACTATCGGCATAAACTCGCCCTTGATAACTGTACCATGTGCAAAAATTCCGTTATCGTCAAAGAACTTATAGATGATGATGTAATCTTCATCCGAACCCTCGGTGTATGTTACCTTACCGTCTGCTGTAGCCACAAGGTTTGTAACGATAGGTGTAGAAGCTGTTGCTTGTGCACCGCTTGTCTTAAGAGTAATAGCCTCTGCTACAGGCGCTGCTGCTACTGTAACAACCTCTGCTGCAGGTGCAGCTGCTGCTGCAACAACCTCTGCCGGTGCTTCTACTTCTTCAAGCTCAAAGCCTGTCATATACCATATGCTACTTGCCTTTGTATTTCCGTTACCTACCATCAAGTATACTTCAGCACCAGTATCGCCTGTGTATGTGAAATCTACACTCATTTCCGTCCATGTATCAAACGGAACATCC
>JAZROS010000070.1:0-8283 GCA_045648825.1 Clostridia bacterium
TCAGGACTTGCAGTCGGCAGAACAGTTGCCGCAATTTTGGAAAACTACCAGAATGCTGACGGCTCTGTTACAATCCCCGACGCACTTAAGTGCTATATGGGTATTGATAAAATTGAAAAATAAAACAAGAGGGACAGATAATCTGTCCCTCTTTTATACTTCTATTACCTTTAAGCCTTTTTCTTTTGCATAATTTACTGTAAAATATGTTCCGCCGCTTGTTTTTTTAAGATACGCCACGCAAACACTGCTTAAATCAACAAGCCTTCTGTTCCTTGTATGAAAGCATCCGGGCAAATACCTCTCAAACACATAATCTACACTGTCAGCAAGCTCTAAAAGCCGTTTCTGCTTATATCTTTCATATGAACTGTAGTATTTAATATCCTTTTTGTAGGGAAGAATAAGCCTTAGTTTTATATCCGCATTTTCCTTTTTAAGCTCTAAAACCTCATAGCTTGCAATTAAATCAAATCCGCTTGCCCCTCCTGCGTAAAAATCGGTATAACCAAGATCATAAAGCTCTAAAATTACATCTCTTACAGCTTCTTTTATATATTTCTCCTTATCAAGAGGTATATCTCTGTGTCCGGTAAAGCAAACCGATTTACTTTTCATTTTTCTGTCCCTTATTCGCCCTGATAAGCTTTTGAGTTCTTATATCCTTACCTGCAAATCTCAGGCAATGAAAATTCTCAAAAAGTCTTGAGGTTATTCTTGCAGTATAAACCTTGCTAATTTCTTCCATAGAAAGATTTGTGCTTATTATCATTCTCTTATTACCTAATAATCTTTCGTTTACAAGGTCAAAGAGGAACTGAAATGATGACGGGCCGTGCATTTCTACACCTAAGTCATCTATTATCAAAAGGTCTGCGTCATAAATGAGCTTTAACATATCCTCAAACTCTTCCGTATCACTCATTCTGCCAAAACGGTAATCGTCATAAGCTGCAAAAAGCCTTGATGCACCGCTGTAAATTACAGTATAGCCCTTATCGAGCATTTCCTTTGCTATTGAGCTGGAGAGAAATGTCTTTCCAAGTCCTGACGCTCCGTAAAAGAGAATATTTTTTGAATTTTCAGGGTCCTTGCAAAAGTTAATTGATATGTTTACAATATCCTCTATATTTTCTCTTTCCGTCATATTGACATTTCCTATTTTACTGTCCCCATAAAAAGTAAAATCAAACTTATCAAAGGTCTGTTCATTTATAAGGGTTTTCATATTTGAAATATCATAAGCATAGTCTATAAGCTGCTGCTTAAGGCATACACATTTCTGGCTGTCAACATATCCCGTATCCTGACAAATTCTGCATATATATTTAGGTTTGTCAAAATCAACATCTACATTGTTTTTAGTTAATAGCTCTGTTCTCTCATTTTTAAGCTTTTCAATGGTCGCAGAAAGCTCCTCATTATATTTTGCGGCATTATTTCTGTCTTTTAGGATTTTTCCCATATTTTCAATGCCTGCATTGGTTATTTCCTTGTCAATTTCTTTTATACGGGGAAGCTTTTCGTAAATTTCAGTTACCGTCTTATCACGTTCACTTTCTGCAAAGCTGCGTTTTTGACTGTAATCTGCCATAATTTTGGCATATGCTTTGTTATTTGTCAGCATTATATGTCCCCTCCTTTTAAATGTTTTCTTGTATCTTCTTTTCTTTTAATTATCTGGTCAAAGTTTCTTATATATTCTATCGGGTCTTTGTAGTTAAATATTCTCTCGATACCGTCCTTTTTAACTATTTTGGTAGTACCGCCGCCACCAAGGGCAATAATTGTCTGTGCTTCCTCCATAATATTTACGTTATAGAATGAGAATGTTCCTTCTTTAGCATAGCCAACGTTCTCCAAGTTACCTGATATATTCTTCTGACGGTACATATAATAGGGAGTATAGCCGTTATCCTCTAAGGTTTTCTGTGCATAGGAAAGCATCTTGTTCATTTCCTCTGCCTCGGTAAGCTCGTCTATTTTGTGCCGAAGAGCCGCAGCACGCTTTATGCACATAGAATGAACGGTTATATTATCAGGCGAAATTTCTACTAAATCATCTATACTCTTTTTAAAATCTTCAAACCTCTCATCAGGAAGTCCTGCAATAAGGTCAGTATTTATAACATCAAACCCAACCTCACGTGCAAGCTTGTAGCTTTCAAAGAACATATTTACACAATGTCTTCTGCCGATTTTTGCAAGAGTTTTGTTATTGGTTGTCTGTGGATTTATGCTTATTCTACCTACTCCGTTTTCCTTTGCAATAATAAGCTTTTCGCGGGTTATAGTATCAGGTCTTCCTGCCTCTAAGGTAAATTCATTTATATTTGACATATCAAATTCTGAATTTATCTTTTTTAAGAGTATTTCAAGCTGATTTTCATTAAGTGTAGTAGGCGTTCCGCCGCCGATGTAGATATTTTCGATTATTTTCCCTGTATCATTTATAATCTCGGCCGTAATCTCTATTTCCTTTAAGAGATATTCAAGGTAATCATCCATATATTTACCTGTTGTTCCAATATCGGTAGAAACAAACGAGCAATAAAGACACCTCGACGGACAAAATGGAATACCAATATAAATACTTACCGAATTTTCCTTTATACTTTTAAGTATAATTTCCTCATTTTTAGCTACCTTGCACGCAAGCTCACATTTATTATCTTCTACACCGTACAAAAGCTTTATAAATTCTGCCGCATCATCATAACTCATACCCTCATCAACCAATGCAGTAACAGTTTTAGCGGGTCTTACTCCGCACATCGCACCCCACGGCAGACTTATTTTATAAATTTTGCTTGCCGCATCAATAAAAGCACGGGTACAGCTGACAGAGCAAATACGGTTATCCTTTCTTTCAATACCTGTCTTTGCCCTTTTTAGCTTAAATTCGCCGAAATATGTATTTTTATTATAAATTATCTCACAATACGCGTCTGCAACATCTTCTTCATAGCTGACATTTGTGTAAATATAAACATCTTCATTTTGATTAAAGAACAAACGCATAAAGACATTCATTTCATATTCGCAGTTAAAACCATTCTGAACAAGCAGCATAATATGTCCCCTTTTGACAGAATAAACCGACATTTATAAAATGCCGGTTTTAATTCACATACATATTGAATTTCTTTTCATATCCGATTGTTGTATTTTCGCCATGACCCGGAAAAACTTCAGTTTCATCAGGGAGGGTATAGAGCTTTGTTTTAATACTGTTTTCCAAAGCCTTACCGTCTCCCGTAGGAAAATCACTTCTTCCGACAGACCTTTTAAATAAAGTGTCCCCGGAAAAAAGCTTATCATCAATCAGATAACACATACCTCCGTCTGTATGACCGGGTGTTTCAATAGCCTTTATCTCTATTTCACCGACAGTTAAAGTATCACCGTCAGAAAGTATAATATCCGCCTCATCAAGTGCATAAGGCTTACCGAAAAATGAGGATAAATTTCTGCTTTCCTTTGTAATATTATAACTGCAATTTTTACTGCATACAAGCTTTTTATGTCCCTTTAATTCTTTAACACTAAAACTATGGTCAAAATGTGAATGTGTTAAAAGAATATACTCTACTAAAACCTCTTTTTCTTCTATGACTTTCAAGATTTTAAAAGTATCAAGTCCTGGGTCTATTAAAATTCCCTTTTTATATTCACCATAAACCAAAAAGCAGTTCTGGTCCATTTCAAAGCTAATAATTCTTTCAATGTGTATCATAATCAGTTGTTATAAAGTCTTACAGGTAAAATCATAAAGGTATAGCTGTCATCATTTTTAGAGCGGATAAAGCAGGAACTTCTCGGGTTTGAGAATTCCATTTTTATCTCATCATCCTCGCAGGCACGGAGTGCATCCAAAAGGAGCTTATGGTTAAAGCCAATCTCTAAATCTTCACCGCTTGAGCTTACTTCAACAGCGTCATATACCTTACCTCTGCTTGTCATACAGGTAATTTCAATCTTGTCTGATGTAATATTTAAAATTACAGGAAGCTTTTCAGCCTTTGCAGTCATATCATCATTGATAATAAGAGCAGCTCTTTCTAAGCTGTCTGCCAAATCACGAGCAGTTGCGTGTACATAAATACTGTTAGGAGCCTGAAGTACAGGTCTGTAATTGATGTATTTACCCTCTAAAAGTCTTGTTGTAACCTTAAACTCACCGAAATCAAACATTGCATATCGGTCGGAAACTATAACATCAACAGCTTCTTCGCCGTCCTTTAGTACCTTTAAAATTTCTCTTAAGGTAAAGCCGGGAACAACAAAGCTTGTAGGTGTAAGGGAAGTGTCAACAACCTCTCTTATAATTGCCAGGCGATAGTTATCGGTAGAAACAACAGATAAAACTCCCGATTCAATCTCAAACAAAGAGCCTGTTAAAATAGGTCTTTTTGACTCATTCTGCGAAACTGCAAAAATTGTCTTTTTAATCATATTTTTAAGTACACCCTGCTTCATAGAGAATCTGTAAACCTCAGAAACCTCAGGAACTGCAGGGTATTCAAGTGCATTTAAACCCTGAATATTAAATTCCGACTTTCCGCCCTTGATGGTAGTTACATTATTTGAGTTATTAACCTCAATTTCAACGTCCTCGTCGGGAAGTCTTCTTATAATATCACCGAACATTCTCGATGAAAGTGCAATACTTCCGCCGTCTTTAACAGTACATTCACAGTTATATTCAATACATAAATCGAGATTATTAGCAGTAACTGTAATTTTACCGTCAGTATAAGCATCAAGCTTAATACATTCCAAAATAGGCATAACAGCTTTTGCGCTCACTGCCTTTTGAACGGTATTTATAATTTCTGCAAGAACTGTTTTTTGGCATACTAATTTCATAAGACAAAATCTCCTTTTCTTGCGCGTATAAGATATATAATAATTTTAGTAGTATTTGTAGTAGAGGTGTTATGTATGTGGATAAGTTTAAAATTCCTGAAATTACCTCGTATAATTATCCAAAATTAACGTTTATAAAGGGTTTATAAATTTTATGTTATCAACACCTTATAAATAGGCTGGAAAGTTATTAACCTTTTATTCTTTCACATGTTGATAAAAAAGTGGATTAAATATTGTTTAAATCCTTTATAATAAGGTCAACTTCAGTTTTTAGAATATTATCGTTTGATAAATCCTCTATAACCTTGTCCACACCGTACATAACGGTAGTACGGTCTCTGTTACCGAAAACCTTTGCTATTTCAACATAATTCATACTTGTAAGCTTTTTGCAAAGATACATTGCTATCTGTCTGGGTCTTGTGATGTTACGAAGTCTTGACTGACTCTTCATATCGTCTATTGAAACCTCGTAAAAATCGCATACCTTGTCCATAATCTTCTGATAGGTAATTTTAATAATACCATCCTCGGGAATTATGGAGCTTATAGCGTGCTCTGCCAAAGACATATCAATGGGCTTATTTGAAATTCCTGCAAAGGATATAATTTTAAGAAGTGCACCCTCAAGCTCACGGATATTAGAGTCTACTCGCTCTGCGATGTAGGTTAAAACATCGTCGGGAATTAAAGCGTGCTGAGCTTCTGCTTTCTTTTTCAAAATAGCAACTCTTGTTTCGTAGTTAGGTGCAGTAATATCAATAGGAAGTCCCCACTCAAAACGTGTAATAAGCCTTTCTTCAATAGAAACAAGCTCTTTTGGCATACGGTCGCTGGTAATAACTATCTTCTTTTCGTTCTGGTAAAGCTCGTTAAATGTATGGAAAAACTCCTCCTGAATACCCTGCTTGTTCTCAATAAACTGAATATCGTCAATCAAAAGTGCATCAACTGCACGGTATTTCTGCCTAAAGGACTCCATATCCTTATCTCTTACTGCGTTAATCATATCGATTGTAAATCGTTCACTTGTAACATAAACGACCTTCTTGTCGGGATACATTTCCAAAATCTTGTTACCGATTGCCTGCATCAGATGTGTCTTGCCAATTCCTGATTTTCCATACAGAAACAGAGGGTTACCCTGAGGTCTATCCTCTCTCGCCACATTTAAAGCTGCTGCAGTAGCGTATTCGTTAGAAGTGCCGACAACGTAGTTATCAAATGTGTATCTCGGGTTGAGATTTGCTCTTATGTACGGCTCTGTGCTACCTGTTGCAGTAGAGTTTGTTTTAATATCATTTGTGTCGCCTACGATAATTTCCACCTTTACCGTATCGGCAACCACGCGGCATACTGCCGCTTCAATATCGTCAATATAACGAAGCTCTATCATATTTTTGCAGATTACCGACGGAACGGAAATCGTAAAGACACTGTTGTTGTAGGAAACCGGCTTTGCTACATTGATGTAGGTATTAAAACCAACCATCGAACTGATGCTTCGGCGGATAAAAGATAAGGAACTTTCCCAAATTTCCTTAATTTCCATTATTATCCCCCTGATTTAATTTATACATATCAAAAAGTGTGCTTTATTATATTAACAGATTTTTACGAATATTACAAGAGTTTTAATATTTTTTTTCAAAAAATTTTGACAATTTTTTTTCCAAACATGGAAAAAGTTAAATATTTTAAAGGTTTTGAGGGATAATAACCTAAGAAAAATTTTTAAGAGAGGACTGATTTAATGAAAGGTGTAATTGAAATCGTAGACGTTTTTGCACGTGAGGTAATTGACTCAAGAGGAACACCAACCGTTGAGGCAGAGGTTTATACTGAGTTTGGGTTCGGCAGGGCGATTGTTCCGTCTGGCGCATCGTGCGGTGCATTTGAAGCGGTCGAAAAAAGAGACGGCGAAAAGGATAGATTTTGCGGAAAAGGTGTACTTCGTGCTGTAGAAAGTATCAATAACGAAATTTCAGAGTGCCTTATCGGTATGAATGTTCTTGACCAGAGAGCTATTGATATGAAAATGATTAAATTAGACGGCACACCGAATAAGGAAAGACTCGGTGCGAATGCAATTTTAGCAGTTTCTCTTGCCACGGCACACGCTGCAGCAGACAGCCTTGGTATGAGCTTTTACAGATATGTAGGGGGCAGTAATGCGCATATCACACCCGTTCCGATGATGAATATTTTAAACGGCGGTGCACACGCAAATAATAACGTAGATATTCAGGAATTTATGATAATGCCTGTAGGAGCCAAGTCCTTTCGCGAGGGACTTACTATGTGCTGTGAGGTTTATCAGAGTCTAAAAAAGCTTTTAAATAAATCGGGTGCATCAACTGCAGTAGGGGACGAGGGCGGTTTTGCTCCCAATCTTTCAAGCGATGAAAAGGCAATAGAGGTTATAATTTCGGCGGTAGAAGACGCAGGATACCGAATGAAACACGATTTTATGCTCGCAATCGATGCTGCAAGCTCGGAATGGGTTTCTCACGAGGGCGGGTACCTTCTTCCTAAATCAAATATAACAAAGACTACAGACGAGCTTATAGATTACTGGTCTGATTTAGTGGAAAGGTTCCCGATTTTCTCTATCGAAGACCCTCTTTCAGAGGAGGATTGGGACGGATGGAAAAAGATTACCGCAAGATTAGGAGATAAGGTTCAGTTGGTTGGCGACGACTTGTTTGTTACCAATACAAAAAGGCTCAAAAAGGGAATAGAGCAGGGTGCGGCAAATTCAATTCTGGTCAAGGTAAATCAGATAGGAACACTTACAGAAGCATTAGAGGCTACCGAAACGGCACAGAGAAACGGCTACACAGCAGTAATTTCGCACCGAAGCGGTGAGACAGAGGATACAACCATTGCCGATATTGCCGTTGCAACAAATTCAGGTCAGATTAAATGCGGTGCGCCTGCCAGATGCGACAGAACGGCAAAATATAACAGACTTTTGCGAATTGAACAGGAGCTTTGTTTTACCGCAGAGTATGGCAGTGGGTATTTGATACGGAAATAATATTTTAAGATAAATTATTTTTATATAGCAGAAACAACAGCTTTTTCTGCTTTGTACCTTTTCTTTAATATTTACCACTGTAGCCACTTTTGACAGCAAAAGTGGCGCAAAACTGTTGGGGGTCAGATTCCCCCAAACCCCTAAACTGCTTAGGGGGACTCCCGTCCCCCGTAAGAACCCCCTGTGTTAAAGTGTAATTTTATGTATATATTAAGATAGATTTTCTTCTAAATTTAATATTGTAGGGACCGGCGTCCCGACGGTCCGTTATTAAAACATCAAACGAAAAGGGGATGCCCCGATGGCATCCCCCGTTTTTGCGGGACCGAACAACTAAAAGCACCGCAAAAACACTACTCAACCGACTCGAT
>JAZROS010000071.1:0-4340 GCA_045648825.1 Clostridia bacterium
AATGTTTCCTGAAAAAGAATATGTATTTCATAATATAGATGTCAAAAATCACGAACGAGAGCTCCAAAGGCTTTGTGCTCTTGACCGGATAAAAGACGGAGCAATAGTAGTTGCTTCTGTTTCTGCCTGCCTTTCTTATACACTAAGTAAGGAGCGGTTTGACGAGCTGGCACTTAGTATATCGGTAGGAGAATGCTATGAAATAGACTTATTAACTGATAATCTTATCGAAATGGGCTATAAGAGAAGTGATATGACTGAAGTCCCCGGGCAATTTTCGGTTCGTGGCGGTATTTTAGACATATTTTCTCCAAATAATGATGAACCTGTAAGAATTGAATTTTTTGATAATGAAGTTGATTCGATTCGTTTTTTTGATTCCGCTGACCAAAGGTCAAGGTTTAACACAGACAAGTGCAGAATAATACCTGTATCAGAATTATCACTTACAAATGAAGAGAAGAATAAGCTTATAGATTATATAAATAAAACGATTAGGAAAAAAAGCACTGCAGATGAGCTTTTACAAGTGCTTTCTCACGAAGCTGAACTGCTTTCAGAAGGTGAAATTTTTCCCGCTGTTGATAAGTATGTAGGATATTTGTTCGAAAAAATACCTAGTATATACGATTATCTGGAAGAAGATACTATTGTTATTTTGGTAGAACCGAAACGTCTTAACGAAAGAGCAAAGACTCTTGAGTGGGAAGAGGGAGAAGTGCTATCCGAGCTGTTAGGCAGAGTTGTGATACCAAAAATGCCTATTCCTTGGATAGAGTACCGTGAATTTTGCAAGGTTGTTTCGTTGAAAAATATTGTATCATTAAATCTTTTAGCACATACATCACTTGATTTTAAATACACTTTGATTGCTGACTTTCTAACAAAAAGTACGGTTTCTTTGCACGGTAAAATTGATTATCTATATGATGACCTTTCAGAGTGGAAAAAAAACAAAACCACAGTTGTAATACTTACAGCAAGTGCATCAAAAGGTAAAAATCTTGCGGGAACTCTTACAGAAAAAGGCTTTTCTGCAGTTTACAGCGAAAACGGAGAAATTATTGAAAATGGCTCAATAACAATTATAAAGGGTAGCAGTAAAAAGGGCTTTGAATATCCAGAATTGTCTTTCGTGCTCATTTCTGAACAGGATATTTTTACCGCAGATAAAAACCGCAGAGCAAAAAATATAGATAAAGCAAAGCGTATTAAATCATATACAGATATAAATGTTGGAGATTACGTAGTTCATCGCGCGCACGGAATTGGTGAGTACTGTGGTATTAAAAAGATGGAGGTTGCGGGGGTAACCAAAGATTATTTCCATATAAAATATCACGGGACAGATACGCTATATGTTCCTGTTGACCAAATGGATATGCTATATAAATATGTCGGCAGCGGAGAGAGGACGGTAAGGCTTAATAAGCTTGGCGGCAGTGAATGGAATAAGGCAAAACAGAGGGTTAAAACAGCTACTGCTGATATGGCAAAGCAGTTGGTTGCTCTTTATGCTGAACGTGAGCATACAAAGGGCTTTGCCTTTTCAGATGATACACCATGGCAGAGGGACTTTGAAGATACATTTGCTTTTAGTGAAACACCCGATCAGCTTCGTTCTATCGAAGAGGTGAAGGCTGATATGGAGAAAGACAGACCGATGGACAGACTTTTATGCGGTGATGTTGGTTATGGTAAGACAGAGGTGGCTCTTCGTGCGGCATTTAAGGCTGTAACCGATTCTAAGCAGGTTATATATCTTTGTCCTACAACAATTCTTGCAATGCAGCATTATGAAACCTTTAGAAAAAGAATGTCTGATTTTCCAATTACCATAGAAATGCTCTCAAGGTTTCGCAGTGAAAAGGAGCAGAAAAGTATTATAAAGAAGGTTAAAACGGGAGAGATAGATATAATTATCGGCACTCACAGACTTCTGCAGAAGGATATTGAATTTAAAGATGCAGGACTTCTTATTATAGACGAGGAACAAAGGTTCGGGGTTGCTGATAAGGAACGCATCAAAGAAATTAAGAAAAATATAGATGTTCTTTCGATGACTGCAACTCCTATTCCGAGAACACTTCATATGGCGATGCTCTCTGTGAGGGATATGAGCCTTCTTGAAACACCACCGGAAAACAGGTATCCGGTTGAAACCTATGTTATGGAGCATAATCCCCTCGTCCTTGCAGATGCGATGAGAAAGGAAATTTCAAGAGGCGGTCAGGTATTCTATTTGTATAACAGAATACAAGGAATATACTCTGTTGCAGAAAATATTAGAAAGCTTATACCTGATGCAAAGATTGCCGTTGCTCACGGCAGAATGAAAGAAGACGAGCTTGAAGATATAATGTACAGTATGGTCAATGGAGATGCAGATATACTTGTATGTACGACCATTATTGAAACAGGTCTTGATATTCCAAATGCCAATACAATTATTATAGAAAATGCTGACCGTCTGGGATTATCACAGCTCTATCAGCTTCGAGGCAGAGTGGGGCGTTCAACAAGAAGTGCGTATGCCTATATGACTTACAAGAGAGATAAAGTTCTTTCTGAAACGGCACAAAAACGTCTTAGCACGATGAGGGAGTTTATAGAGTTTGGCTCAGGGTTTAAGATTGCAATGCGAGACCTTGAAATTCGAGGAGCGGGTAATATTTTGGGTGCTCAGCAGCACGGTCATATGGACTCGGTTGGCTATGATATGTATTGCAGACTCCTTTCCGAAAGTGTCAGAGAGATTAAAGGAGAAAATATAAATCCAGATACAGATGTTCTTATTGATATTTCAGTTGACGCATATATCCCTGAAAAGTATATAAGAAATCAAAATCAGCGTATAGACACATATAAGCAGATTGCGACTATTAGCTCAGAAGAAGATTCAGCAGAGTTGGTTGACGAGATTATTGACAGATTTGGCGACGTTCCCAAGACTGTTATGAATCTTATAAAAATTTCAGAAATTAAAGCTATTGCGGCTGAGTGTGGTGTTGTTGAAATCAGCGAGAAACAGGGAGGACGTTTTATATTTACTTTTAGCGAGGGTTCTCTGCTTCCTGAAACTGTAATTGCACTTATAGGCAAATTTCCTAAGAATATCAAGGTTGGTACGTCCCAGATACCGCAGATAACTTATTTTGAAAAGGAACCAAAGAACAAGCTTTCTAATGTTAAATTTGTGTTACAGACCATTTTATCATTGAAGAAAGGCGATAAATAGGTTATAATTATAATATAAATCTGCTTTGCAGGAGGAAACAGATATGAAAAAGGTATTAGTAATTATATTAGCTGTTCTTGTACTCTCTTCCTGTGGTGGTGATTATGTTGCAACAGCTGGTGATGAAAAAATTTCGATAGGAGAGTTTGAGTTTTACTTAAACAGTATAAAATCTCAGATGAGCGGCACAGAGTTATCTACTGATGAGGATTGGCAAACTCAGGAAATTGAAGGAATGAAAGCGATAGATGTTGCCAAGGAACGTGCATTAGAGCTTGCGGCACAAAATATTGCTTATGTTGAAGTTGCTGATTTTCTGGACATTGATTTAACCGGTGCAGAAGAGATGGATGTTAAAAAGCTTGAGCAAAACTTTATTTCTCAGTATGGGGGCAAGAAAAATTATAATACAGTATTAAAGCAGCTTGGTATTGATGATGATTTTGTTGAAATGCTGTGTGAATCACAAGTATATTCTGAAAAACTCGCAGAAATTGCAATTAGCCATTCCCCGATTACTAAAAATGACGAAGATGCAGCTTTTGCTAAAATGTCTCAAGAGTATTATAATGCAAAACACATCTTATTTGCAACAGTTGATACAACGACAAGACTGCCACTCGCGGATGATGTAAAAACTCAGAAAAAAGCTCTTGCTGAAGAAACTTATCAAAGAATATTAACAGGCGAGGATTATGACACTCTTATGAACGAGTTATCCGAAGACCCTGGGCTCCAGTCGAATCCGAACGGTTACATCTTCGGTAGCGGCGAAATGGTTCCTGAATTTGAACAGGGCACGGCATCTCTTGAAATTAACAATGTAATTTTAGTTGAGAGCAGTCTTGGTTTTCATATTATTAAACGTCTTCCGCTGACAAAGGAAGATGTTTCTGAGCAAATTATGAACACTATTGCTCAAAATAAACTCAATGATGCTATGAATATATGGAAAACCGAGGCACAGTTTAATGTTGTAAAGAATGAGGAGGTTTTCCGCAGTATTTCGTAAAATGGTTAACGGGTGGTGAGGTGGTTATATGAACAGAGTAAAACTGATTTTACTTTTGATTTGCTTTTGTGCTTTTATGCCTGTCGTACA
>JAZROS010000072.1:0-11119 GCA_045648825.1 Clostridia bacterium
GTTTGTACCCTTTGTAACAAGGTCATCTACCAATGTACCGATGTAGCCGTCTTCACGAAGGAGTATCATAGGCTCTTTTTCTGAAAGCTTAAGAGCGGCATTTATGCCTGCAACAAGACCTTGCGCGGCAGCCTCCTCATAGCCGCTTGTGCCGTTAAATTGACCAGCGCCGTAAAGCCCTGATATATTCTTAAATTCCAAGGTTTGATATAGCTCTGTCGGGTCGCAGCAATCATATTCTATTGCATAGGCAGGACGCATAATCTCGACATCCTGCAGGCCCTTTATTGTTCTTAGCATTTTTAGCTGAACATCTTCTGGAAGTCCTGTGGATATTCCCTGAGCATACATTTCCCTTGTATCAAGTCCCATTGGCTCGATAAAAAGCTGATGCCTCGGTTTATCAGAAAAACGCACCACCTTATCTTCAATAGACGGGCAGTAACGTGCTCCGACTCCATTTACACGGCCTGAGTACATAGGTGCTTTTTCTATATTATCAAGTATTATTTTGTGTGTTTCTTCGTTTGTGTATGTAAGATAACAGCAAGCAAGATTTTCGCCCGCATTTTCCGTTTCAAAGGAAAAGGGAGTGATTATTTCGTCGCCGTTTTCTTCTTCCATTTCGTTAAATCTGAGCGAATCTGCGTGTATTCTGGCAGGAGTGCCAGTTTTAAAACGACGAAGAGTTATACCGAGCTTTTTTAAATTTTCCGATAATTCATTAGACGGAAATGTGCCGTCAGGGCCGCTCTCTCGCTCATAATCGCCTATAAGGATTTTTCCCTTAAGATATGTGCCCGAACAGATAATTACCGCCTTTGCACCGTAAACTGTGCCAAGATGCGTTTTTACACCACAGACGGCACCGTTTTCAACCAACACATCGCAAATTTCCGCTTGCTTTAGCTGTAGTAAGGGCTGAGTTTCCAGCCTTTTCTTCATTTCTCTGTGATAAGTCTTGCGGTCAATTTGAGCACGAAGTGAATGTACGGCAGGACCTTTGCCGCGGTTTAGCATCTTTGACTGTATAAAGGAGGCGTCTGCCGCTTTTCCCATTTCGCCGCCAAGTGCGTCAATTTCACGGACAAGATGTCCCTTTGCTGTACCGCCTATACTTGGATTACACGGCAGATTGCCTACGGCATCAAGACTTATGGAAAAAATTACGGTACGCATACCAAGCCGTGCAGCAGCCAAAGCCGCCTCGCAGCCTGCATGTCCTGCACCTATTACCGCAACGTCAAAATTTCCTATCGTGTCCTGCAATTTATTCCTCTCCTTTGTTTTCTGTCGGGTCAGCTTTGTCGCTAAGCACCGACTCGTCTGTTTCTTCCTTTTCTTTCTCTATTGCAGAAAGAAGCTTTTTCGAAATTGCACGTGATGCAGAATACTCTATCGGAAAACGGGCAAGCGATATTCCGATTACAAAATTCAACAAAAGAGCAAGCAAAGGATTTGGTATAAATGTAAATGTTGCAAAGCTTAATATTACTGCAAGTGCAAGCAAGAAAATACACATAGGCATATTAGCTACCGCAAAGATAAAGCTGTTTTTGAATAACTGCATAGTACCTGACTGGAAGGTTACCATAAACTGATATATATGAAAGTGCATTATAGTATAAAGAAAGGTCATAGCAGAAAGAAGTGCAAGAATCATCAGCCAGAGAATAGCACCTGTGCTGGCATACTGAGCGAAGTACACACGGTAAGCTGTCAGAATAAGGACTACAAATACTATATCAACAATCGAAAGGATAATACCTTGTTTAAAGTTTTCCTTAAATTTGTCCTTGTAATCGGAAAGAATCCACGCGTGCTCAGCTCTGGTAAAGCAACGTGTTATGTAAGCATAGGAAGCAGAGGCAGGACCGCTGCCGAATAAAACAAACATAATTACCGCAAACACAGCACGCATTATAAATGTTAAAAATAAAGACTCTTTGCTAACGCCGTCGGATATCAGTCCTATAAAATAGTCGGTTGGTGAGAGTAAAAACATTATTGCCATAAAAGGAATTGATACAGCAAAATGAAGCATATTCACCTCAAGAAGCTTCCAAAATTTTCTGAAAAACATTTCAAAATATCTGAAGATGCCCTTTTTCTCCGGAGCGTCCTTTGAAATGCCCGGCCCTGGTTTTGAATAATTATTCCCAAAAAGTCCCATTTAAATCAATACTCCTTACCAAAGGTTTTATTTTTCTATTGTATCACATTTTGATTTGTGATACAATAGATATTAAGAAAAAAAATGAGGGAAAGAGTATGCGAGAAATAAAGATAAGCCGTAATGATGCCGGACAGCGTCTTGATAAATTTTTACATAAGCTTATGCCGTCGATACCGGATTCTATGCTGTATAAAGGTATTCGTAAAGAATGTGTGCGTTTAAACGGCAAACACGCTAAGGATGCAAGTGTGAAGCTATCTGAAGGCGATGTGTTAAAGCTCTATTTCCGTGATGAGTTTTTTGAAAAAAAGACGGACGAGTCATTTAAACACCTTACACCAAATATTAAAGTGGTATATGAGGACGAAAATATTCTTCTTGCAGATAAGCCGCAGGGACTTTGTGTTCACGAGGATGAAGCGGGAGAGGATGCAACTTTAATCGATTATATCAAATGTTATCTTTGGAAAAAGGGAGAATACTCTCCGGAGGAGGAACAAAGCTTTGCACCCGCCCTTTGTAACCGTATTGACCGAAACACGAGAGGTATAGTTATTGCGGCTAAAAATGCTGAGGCACTTCGTATAATGAACGAGAAGATAAAGGAGCGCGAAATAGAAAAATATTATATATGTGCCGTAGACGGAATTATGAACGAAAAGTCGGGTGAGCTTAAGGCATTTTTACGTCGTGATGAGAATAAAAAGCAGGTGTATATCTATAATAAGCCTGTTCCCGACGGCAAGACGATAATTACCGCATACAAGGTGATTGCAGAAGGTGCAGGAAGGTCTCTTTTGGAGGTTGAGCTTAAAACGGGCAGAACTCATCAGATAAGAGCTCATTTTGCATCAATAGGACACCCTCTCATTGGTGATGGTAAATATGGAAAGAATGAAATAAATAAAGCTGCAGGAATTTTCAGGCAGGCACTTTGTTCGCACAGACTTAAATTTAGCTTTAAGGCTGACGCAGGAATTCTTAATTATTTGGATGGCAGAGAATTTTCGATTGGGGAGATACCGTTTTATGACCTACTTGGGAAATGATTTGATAAAGGGAAAAATACATTCTACCGAGAGCTTCGGTACTGTAGACGGGCCTGGGATACGCTTTGTTATTTTTATGCAGGGCTGTCCTATGAGGTGCCTGTATTGCCATAATCCTGATACGTGGGATTTTGGCGGTGGCAGAGAAATGACCGCAGAGGAGCTTTTGGCAGAATATGAAAGCTGTCGTGCTTTTATGAGCGGAGGAATCACCGTAACGGGAGGAGAACCGCTTATGCAAAAGGAATTTGTGGCAGAGCTTTTTAAAAAAGCAAAAGAAAAAGGCATTCATACCTGTATTGATACATCTGGTGCAGGGTTTCAATCGGAAAAAGAGGAAGAGTTTGACGAGCTTCTTTTAAATACCGATTTGGTTATGCTTGATATAAAGCATATTGATGATGATAAGCACAGAAAACTGACAGGTATGGGAAATCGGTCGGTTTTCGATTTCGCTGAATATGTAAGCAGGAAAGGTGTTGACATCTGGCTAAGACACGTTGTTGTTCCGGGTATTACAGATAAAAAAGAGGATTGGTACAAAATAGGTCTTTTTGCATCTTCGCTATCGACTCTTAAAGCAGTTGATGTACTTCCTTATCACGATATGGGAAAGAGTAAGTATGAGGCGATGGGTATTGATTATCCGTTAAAGGACACATCTCCGCTTGATAAACAGATTGCAGCAGAAGCTAAAGAAATAATTATTGAAGGGCTAAAGCAAGGACTGAAAAATAATTAAAAAAAGGCTATTTTATCATTTGATAAAATAGCCTTTTATACACATAATGTACCGGCATTGGAATCTAATGTTACAGTAATACCGCCTGAGAGGGTATCATAACTTATATCAACAGCTGTAAGCATTGGAATTTTCATTTTTTCTGCAAGTATTGCAGTATGTGAATTTTCGCTGCTGCTAAAAAGTACAATGCCCGCAATAAAATTTCTGTTCGGCAGAAGAAGCTCGCTTGGTGAAAGGTCGTCTGTTACTATAATTGAAGGCTCGGTCAGAATAGGGAAGGAGCGGCTTTCGTTTTGGAGTATTGCAATAACCCTTTCTGAGATATCAAACACATCAGAACGTCTTTGGCTTATATAGCTATCTCCTGAATTATCAAACATACCTGCAAGACTCAGGCAAGTATCATAAACTGCCACCTCGGAATTAAGCATTTCTCTATCAATAATTGAACATACACTGTCTGTAAAGGTATCGTCCTCAAGCATCATCTGATGAATGTAAAAAATCATAGCAGCCGACTCGCCAAGCTCGGCATATGCTTTTTCATAAAGGAGAGCCAGTTCTTTTATTGCAATGTATTTAGCAAGTCGAAAGCGGCTTTTTTCCGATTCTGCATCAGCAATAGGACGCACGTCAGGTCTGCCTCGGCTTTTTGTGTATAGCATCAGCTTTGCTTTGGCACTGCCGTTGTTGTTGCCGATGCCGTGATATATTTTCATATTAAAAATCCTTTCAACAGCCTAAAAGCTTTTCAGCATAATCTCTGTCAACGATTTCCCAGTCAAAGCTTATATCTTTGACACCCGAGCTTTTTAAGGCAGTATGAATTGTTTTGTAGGTTTCGGGCGGTGCTTTTGAAGTGAAAACTGCACCGTCATCAAGATTTCTGACCATTATTTCGATACTGCCGTCTTCGTAACGCTTGCCAAAAAGTGCTGTTCTTTTATCAGCCATATCAGGCTCCTGCAGAAGTACCATCAGCTTGATTACTTCGATTGTCTTGTCGCTTAAGCCGCTGTCAAAAATAAGCAGCTTTTCCAAAAGGGTATTATAATCGGATACATAACGCAGATTATAGCCCTTGAGAGTTTCAAGCTCGCCCGACTCTTTTGAACTGTTTTTAATTGCTTCAAATTGCTTTTTTGCATCTTCGCTACTATCGGTCGGCATAAAGGAAAGCATAAGCTTTTTTTCTTCATCGTGATATAAAAGCGGTGTAGGCACGATTGCTCTTGCGCCGCAGTCGCTGCAAACTAACACGTTAAGCTCTCCCTTTAAAAGTGCCTGCTTTAAATCGGGACTGTCCGATACCGTTAATGACTGCCACAGAGTAATATCATTAAGATGTCCGCATTTTGGACAACGCAGCTTTTCCTGTGTATTAAGACTCATTATTTATATCCCCTTTATAAACTTTTATAATAAGACCATTATATAATTTTTTTATGCAGTTGGCAAGTAAAAAAGAATTATTTTATTAAAAGGGACAAAGAAACGGACATATAAGACGAGCTGTCTTGCTATTCATAGTATGACAGGAGGTTTTATATATGGGATTTTTGTTAGCACTTTTTGAAAAGCTTCTTTTTTTTGTGGGATATGTCGGTGGAGGGTCTTTCCCCAAACCGCTTTCTGCAAAAGAGGAAAGGGAATACACCGAGCGGATGCAGGCAGGTGATGAAAATGCTCGTAAAATACTCATAGAGCATAACCTCAGATTAGTAGCACATATAGCTAAAAAATACGGCAATGAAAATAATTTTGACGACCTTGTGTCTATTGGTACAATAGGTCTGATTAAGGGTATTAACACCTTTAATCCAAATAAGAATTCACGTCTTGCAGCCTATATTGCAAGATGTATCGAAAACGAAATTCTGATGACGATGAGAAGCTCTAAGCGATTATCTGCCGAAATTTCATTGGATGAGAGCATCGGCTGCGACAGCGAGGGGAATAATATGACATTATCCGACACTCTTGCAGTAGATGGTGCTGATGTAGAGGAAGAAGTATCTCTTCGGATTGATTCTCAAAAGCTCAGGAATGCAATAAAAAAAGATTTAACTCCAAGCGAACAGCAGATTATCAGTTGGCGATATGGACTTGCGGGCGGCAGGAGAAAAACTCAGCAGGAGGTTTCTGAACTTTTAGGCATAAGCCGTTCTTATGTATCAAGGATAGAGAAGAGAGCGATTAAAAAGCTTAAGAAAAGTTTTGAATAGCAGTAAAAAAAATCGGACCGAGCTCCGATTTTTTTGTTATGATATACTTAACATTCTGTCAATGCTTTGTTTTGATTTTGCAATTACTTCGGTGCTGAGGACTATTTCCTCTCCGCTATTTCCCGAAACTGCATTATATACATCTACAAGTGTTGTAAGGCGCATATCATTGCACACGCAGTTTTTAGAAAGCGGGAAGAACTTTTTGTCAGGGTGCTCAAACTGAAGATGCTGAACAATAGAATTATCTGTACCGATAATAAACTCATTAGCATCACTTTTGTCAACGTAACCCATAATAGCAGTTGTACTGCCTGCAAAATCGGACATTTCTGTTACGTCCTTAACACATTCGGGGTGTACAAGCAAAAGTGCGTCAGGATGTTTTTTTCTGGCAAGCTTTACCTCGTCTGCAGTTATTCTTGTATGTACGGGACAGCCTCCGTTTATAAAGTGGAAGGTCTTATCTTTGACGTGCTTTTCTACCCATGAGCCTAAATTACAGTCGGGAATAAAAAGAATTTCCTTTTGCGGAAGCTTTTTTACAATATCAAGAGCGGATGCAGATGTTACACAAACATCGCACTCGCATTTAAGTGCTGCTGTTGTATTTATGTACGCAACTACTGCTGCGTTGGGATACTGCTTTTTAAGCTTTTTTAATTCCTCAACAGTTAATTGCTCTGCCATTGGACAGCCTGCATCGGAGTGAGAAAGAAGAACTTTTTTTTCGGGTGATAAAATCTTAACTGTTTCTGCCATAAACCGAACGCCGCACATCAAAATGGTTTTTTGCGGTGCGCTAGCTGCTTGTTCGCTTAATCCGAACGAGTCGCCTACATAGTCGGCAACTTCTAATATATCTTGTGTCTGATATGCGTGTGCAAGAATACACACGTCGTTTTCTTTCTTTAACTTTAATATCTTTTCCTGTAAATCTTTCGTATTATACATAATTACCCGCCTCCATAACAAGTGTATTATACTATCAGAGGGCACAAAAGTCAATAAAGTTTACACAAAAGTTTACATATATCTTGAAATGTGTAAAACTGTGTGGTATAATGAATTCAACGAAGTTGAATTCAGCGATATAAATTCCTGACGGAATTTGCGATATATCCTTGCGGATGCGATACACCTAAAGGTGCGATATGTCCCTTTGGGACGAGATTAAAGAATGTCGAATATTGTTGAAAAAGTGTTTGTATAAAACAAGATAGAAAGAGAGGAACAAGTTATGAAAATGACGTTTTATACTCCAGTGTATGGGAGTGCAGATGGTTTTGGAGCAGCCAGTTTTGGTTTTGCAGGTGCGGAGGATGAAATTGCGTTAAACAAGGTGGTTTGTCCGTTTGAAATTGAAGGCGTGATGCTGTCAGGAACATATGAGGAATGCCTTAAGAATATACCTGACGAAAAGTGGCAGACAGGTGTTGTTTTGCTTGGAAATGCGGGAAACGAAAACAACTTTATAAGGGAATTATCTGACAAGACAGGAGCATCTCTTGTCGGCGGAGCAGCGGCGATAAATCCCCTTACAGGAGAAAAAGGGCTTATAACAGGCAGAGGTGAGGCGGCAGTTTTCCTTATCAATGACAGCCGATATGATTTTGAAGTAATAAGCGAAAACATTCATAATGTTTTGAGTGAGCATAAGATTTCATATTCCGGAAGATGGATAAATGAAATAGATGGCTATGAAGCAAAAGAATGGTTTTTTAAACAGAAAGAAAAATTCGGGATTAAAAAGGATGATTTTGAACACTTAACCTTGTCTGATACATATGGAATAAATGCTCACTTGTCGGAGGTTGATGGGAAAATTTTCTCGGGTCGGGATTTGTCCGAAAAAATGTATTTAAGGTATATTGCACATGATGAAGTGCAGGGCAAAATTCAAAAGTTTTATGATGATAAAGATGCTGTAATATTTGGTTGTGCAGGACTTAAAGGCATACTTGATTCAGGACTTAACTGTTCCGGTACGGGTCTATTTATGTTTGGAGAAGTTTGCACCATAGCAGGACATAGTGATTTTGGAAATCTGATGTTGTCAAAATTAAGAGTAATAAAGAAATGATAATTATTGTATAATAAACGATGATTTTGAATGATTTTTTGGTCTGGTCTTGACACGAGCAAATACTAAATAGATTATAAATATAATTCATTATATAGAGTCGCATTATTTAAAGAAATTATAAGTTTTCTTGCTCTTTATTTTACAGGTATTAGCGGATTGGTTGCATGATTTATATCGAATAAAAAAACGGAGGAAATATGGATACTGATATACTTATTGTCGGGAGTGGATGCTCAGGGCTTTATTGTGCACTTCATCTGCCGAGAGATAAAAGAATAACTATAATAACAAAAGCTGATGCAAAGAGCAATGACTCGTTTCTTGCTCAGGGTGGGATATGTGTTTTAAAGGACGATAGCGATTTTGACTCATTTTTTGAGGATACGTTAAAGGCTGGTCATTACGAAAATGACAGGGAAAGCGTTGCTATTATGATTAACTCGTCCCGTGATGTTATTAGCGATTTGATAAGCTACGGAGTGGAATTTTCTCGTGATAAAAAGGGCAATTTTAACTACACAAGAGAGGGAGCACATTCCGAAAACCGAATACTATTTCACAGAGATATCACAGGCAAGGAAATTACGAGCAAGCTTTTGACTGAGGTAAAAAGGCGGGGTAACATTACGATACTTGAAAGCACGACACTTCTTGATATTATAGAAGAAAATGGTGAGTGTGTCGGAGCGGTTATTGAAATGGCTGACGGAACTATAGATACGGTAAGTGCAGAGCATACCGTTCTTGCAACAGGCGGAATTGGCGGTCTTTACCGCCACTCTACCAATTTCAGACACTTAACAGGCGATGCAATAGCTATTGCGATAGAACACGGAATTGAGCTTCAAAATATAAACTACATACAAATTCACCCAACCACACTTTATACCGATAAGCCTGCTGACAGAAGTTTTCTTATTTCCGAGTCGGTAAGAGGCGAGGGTGCGAAACTCTACAACAAGGATATGGAGAGGTTTACCAACGAGCTGTTGCCACGCGACCTGCTTGTAAAGGAAGTCAGGCATCAGATGAAAAAGGACGGAACTGACTTTGTGTGGGAGGATTTAAGGACAATACCTGAGGAGGAGCTTTTAGACCATTTTCCAAACATAGTTGAGCATTGCAGGGACAATAACTATGATGTAACAGAGGAGTGTATCCCTGTTGTTCCTGCACAGCACTATTTTATGGGCGGAATAAAGGTGGATCACAACAGCAAAACCTCAATGCCAAGGCTTTATGCAATCGGAGAAACTGCCTGTAACGGCGTTCACGGCAGAAATCGACTTGCCAGCAATTCACTTCTGGAAAGTCTTGTCTTTGCAAAAAGAGCGGCATTTGAAATGAGGGATAATCCCAAAAAGCACTTGCCAATGCCCAAAGTAGATTTTACAAAATACGAAAACAAGGAAGAATTGAAGCAAAGATACAAAAGGCTTGTGCTTGACGAAATAGAAAAAGCAGATAATGAAGGAGATAAGAAAAATGTTTGATAAAGCTACACTAAAATTAAAGGTTGACCCTCTTATATTAAGTGCGTTGGAGGAGGATATTACAAGCGAGGATGTTTCTACAAACAGTGTTATGCCGTCAGAAAAGATGGGTGAGGTAGACCTTATCTGTAAAGAGGATGGTGTGCTTTGCGGAATACAGGTTTTTGAAAGAGTATTTACATTGCTTGATGAAAAAACTGAGGTTACATTCTTTGCCGAAGACGGCAAGAATATTAAAAAAGGTGAGCTTATTGCAAAGGTAAAGGGCGATATAAGAGTTTTGCTCTCAGGTGAGCGTACCGCTCTTAATTATCTTCAAAGAATGAGCGGAATTGCTACATATACAAGAAAGGTTGCAGAGCTTTTAAAGGGTAGTAATACAACACTTCTTGATACAAGAAAAACTACTCCCAATAACCGCATATTTGAAAAGTATTCGGTAAGAATAGGCGGAGGATGTAATCACAGATACAATCTTTCCGACGGCGTGCTTTTAAAGGATAATCATATTGGTGCGGCAGGAAGTGTTAAAAAGGCAGTTGAAATGGCAAAGGAATACGCACCCTTTGTAAGAAAAATTGAGGTTGAGGTTGAAAATCTCGAAATGGTTAAAGAAGCAGTAGAAGCAGGTGCCGATATTATAATGCTTGACAATATGACACATAGCGAAATTAAAGAGGCTATGGAATACATCAACAAAAGAGCAGAGGTTGAGGTTTCGGGTAATGTAACAAAAGAAAATATTGCCGCACTTACCGACCTTGGTGTTGATTATATTTCAAGCGGTGCTCTTACACATTCATCGCCAATTCTCGATTTGTCCCTTAAAAACTTACACGAAATATAAGCGGAGGTTAATATGAAAGTCGAAGAACGAAGAGAGGGTATTATAAAAAACCTTACCCTTGCGAAAAAACCGCTCTCGGCAGGCAGTCTTGCAGAAGAATTTGGAGTAAGCAGACAAATTATAGTAAAAGATATAAAAACCTTGAGAGACAGCGGATTTTCTATTACGTCTTATGCAAGAGGATATTTGCTCGAAAGAGAGTCAAAGTATGAAAGAGTTTTTAAGCTCATTCACTCAGATGATGAGGTGGAGGAAGAGCTTAATCTTATAGTAGACCTCGGCGGAATTATCCGTGATGTATTTGTGTACCACAAATTCTATAACAAAATATCTGCTGAAATGAATATTAAGTCCCGACTTGATGTCGAGAACTTTATAGAAAATATAAAAAGCGGAAAATCCAGCTTGCTTAAAAATGTAACATCCGGGTATCATTATCATACAATTTGTGCAGAAAGAGATGAGATATTGGATGCAATACAACAAAAGCTTAGTAAA
>JAZROS010000073.1:0-3605 GCA_045648825.1 Clostridia bacterium
ATATTCTATATCAATGCCATCGCCTGTGATTTTGTTCTTATGGCTTATTCCGCCATAAGATGAAATCTTCTCTGAAAGCTTTTCTCTGTTCTTTTCAAGCTCTTCAAAAATCTCGTTGATATTTTCGGCAGTTTCTTCTGCCGCCTTTGTAAGTGCTTTTTCCTGCTCGGCTGCAAGCTTTTGGTTATGCTCTAATATTTTGCCCGTATAATTAAGCCAATCGGCAGAGCCTTTTGTAAAATATCTGTCCCTGAAATCTTCAAGCCTTGAAAAATACTCCTCGGTACTGATAATTCCAAGCTCATAAGATAGCTCAAGACATTCAAGCTCGTCGCGTCTTATTCCATTTATTCTGTCAAGATTATTCTTAAGAAACTCAACATATTCAGCTTCTGCTTTCTTTCTGTTGTTTTGAACACGCTCCGACTCGCTTTCATACTGCTTTTCAGATGCTATTGCCTCATCGGTAATTGTCTTTGTCTGTGTTTTTACCTGTCTGGCGGCATCGCCAAAAGCCTCAGAAAGCTGTCTGTTAACCGTATCGGACAGGCTTTTTAGGCTTGCACCGGAATTCTCACCTAAATTTTCCAACCCTTTATTTAATCCTTCGGGATTAAGTTCTGTATCAAATACTATTGAACCATCAGCCATTAAATCCCTCCTTTTCTGCCAAGAAAAACTCCGCCATAACGTCTCCCGGATTTGTTTTATTTGTTCCCAACGAATAAATTTGTTTTTGCCTTAAAAGCTGTCTTCTAAGTGCAGGATTTTTAATATCAGAAGGCTTTGTTGCACGGATTGATGCAACCTTCATCAACGCACTTTCTGAACTTAAGTTTTTAAGGAGTGCAAGAAATCTCCACCAATGCAGTTTCTCTTTTGAAAGGTCTATTCCATATTCCGCCAGAAAGGAAGCATATATAATTTCCTCATCCTTAACAAAGGATATAACAGGCTCATATTCCCTTTCATCTCTCTTATCCGCCACTTTGCCGCCCGCAAAGAAGTTGCATAAAAGCGAGAACGCCTCATTAACATCAAGCGGTATTTTGTCCTTATAACAAAGTCTGAGCGCACGCATTGCGGCGCGCGCTCCTTCCTCTTCCTCTATTATCCTTGCAAATTCAAGCCACACTCCAAAATCGGTCCGTATCGGATAGTAAATACCGCTGCCTAACACTCCATGCGGTGGCTCGCATCCTATAATTCTCATTCTGCTGTAAAGGTTATTGTCTGCCACTCATCATCGGTAGTTGCATAACCGACAACAATCGCACCATTAGCCTTTAAGCTGCCTGAGTAGGTATAAGTGTCGCTGTCATTACCCTCCGAATCAGGAATAACTGCAAAGTCACGTTTTTGTGCATAAAAGCCGTTTTCTGTTTCCTTTGTTGTATCAACAATAACGATACTTCTTACCGCATCTGCACCAACGGCCTCACTGTCTGCAATAGCTACCATATCAGAATGTACGACATCATCAGAAAAACGGTCAAAAGCAAAGGTGATTGATGGGTTATAACCCACCACATCATTTCTCTCGCTCTGCTCATCAACATATTTTCTGGTATATTCCGTAGGATTTTTGCTCATAGAAAAATCGGTAAAGCCTCTCATACGGTTGTATGTTCCGTCAATGTCGTAAAAGGCAAGCTTGTCGCTGCGTTTTAAAATTTTATCCATTAAAATACCATATCCTTTCAAATTTTTGTATAAATAAGGCGAAAGCCTATCTGATAGCGTGCATGATTGGTTGTTTCATCGAACAGATATCCGCCCGATGTAACTTCTAATCCCTGTGCTACTTCACCTTGAGGAAGCTTTGGTAGATTTCCGCTTTGACTGCATTCTTCTACCCATTCTGCAAGCTCCTCGCAAAGCTGTTCATTTTTGAGATTCTCTGCAACACTGCCCGTATAAGGACGGCGAAGTGCCAGCACAAAGCAGTACTGTCTTAAACAGCCGCCTGTATAATACCTTTTAATAACCGGCTCACAAGGCAGAGTCTCTATTGTAAAACCGCCGCTTTTACTTCCGAGATAGTCAATATTTATCAAAGAGCCATCAAGAAGCGGACAGGTCTTGAAAAATTCGTGTAATTCCTTTATCATTTTAATTCCTTTCCGGACTATTTAAAAACAGGATTTCTCCTCAAACCTATAACGGTTTTAACCTTCTGATTTTTAGGTACATATAATCTTTTCTTACTGTTAGACATTCCTGCAACAACCGTAGCTGCACCTGCCTTCTTTGCCGCAAGGTTTAAAATCTCACTACCGTGGATGGCTTTCATTCTTTCAAACCAATAAGAGCCTCTGGTGGGTGCACCGTTATATTTAAGTGTTCTGCCGTTTACCGACACACCATAATACTGATACTTGGCATAATCGGCGTCATATGTAACCTTACCCGACCCGATTTTAGTAGCACGGGTACCGCTTGAAATCAAATTACCGCTTTTTTTAGGCACAAACGGTTCGCATCTTTTAAGCACCTCGCTGTCTATCAGCTTTTGTACCTCTTCACCGACACCTAATCCACGACCTTCAATTATTTCCTTAGGAGCCTTAATTATAAAGCTTATCCCTGCCATTTGAAACTATCACCTCGCTGTTATACGAATGTGCCCTCTTTTAAGGCAATAGTTATCTGCAATTTCCGAAACTGTCAAAGCATTTTCCGGCAGATTGGAATAGCCTGTTCCCTCAACGATTTTATCCTCAAGGCTAACAGACGCTGCCGACGGCGAAAAAATTCTCGCCGTCAGTATATCCCTTTCGTATCTGCCGCCATTTTCGGTATCAACAGCTTTTACACGTCTTACATATGCCTTTTGAAATATAACAGTTTCCCAACTATCGCCGTTTCTTTTAAATACAGTAACCGCTTGATATTTCATCTTCAGGCACCTCCATCAAAATCCTCTGTATAAGAGGACGGGCGGAAGATAGAGTTTTACCGTGTGCATAAGAATTTTCTCATCTGCACCGTCTTTGTACTCTGTTTCAAAGCCGTCTATTTTTTCACGCACAATCGAAGTACCCAAATTATTTTCGGCATAAATTTCAGCCAAAGCACATACGCAGGAGAGAACATCTTCATCTTCAAAATCAGGCTCAGTATATGTAACGTTCTTTATAAACAGACGTGCCTTCTTCGCCATTCGTTCAAATTCTTCTTCATCTGAAAACTCACAGCGGCCGTATTCCTCTAAGTAAAATTCAAAATCTGTCATTTATTAAACACTCGCTGTCTGGCTGAACTTTCCGAGCACAACCTTAGCCGCATTGGAAAGCACAACAGTATAGAACTTATCAACAGAAATATCGGTAACTCTCTTAAGTGTCTGACGCTCTGTTTCCACATTTGTATCACGCTTTAAGTATACGGTAAGTGCTGCAGTTTCGTCGCTGTCGTCATTTGTTTCAAGCTGAACAATAGGGTTAATATATTTACCTTCAACAACAGGAACCTTCTTTGACGGTACAACGCGGGCATTTGCAATCATTCCAACCTCACCTGTCATAACAGTCATACCGCTGTACTTATCTGCAGAGATAAAGTCTGCATCGTGGCGAAGCTGTGTAAGCTGTTTGGGATGAACA
>JAZROS010000074.1:0-10202 GCA_045648825.1 Clostridia bacterium
CAGTTTTTGCAGCAGTTCTTAGTATTCCGTTTACATATCCCGCCGACGCACTATGACCGTAACGTCTTGCTAATCGTACACTTTCATTAACTGCGGCACTATCGGGAATCTTATCCATAAATTTAAGCTGATAAAGACCCATTCTGAGTATAAGAAGAATGTACTTAGATATTTTTTTGAGCTTTATTTTAGAAAGCTCCTCTATCATATAATCAAGCATTCTTTTCTTTGCCGTAACACCATAAACAAGTGCGGACACAAACGCACGGTCTCTGCCGTCAAGGTCTGTGTCTTTTAGCACATTTTTGAGTACGATATTGGAATATGCGCCGTTATATTCAATTTCATAGAGTGCCGCAAGTGCGGCTTCCCTCGAACTTCTCATTTAATCTCTCCGCCTGTTTGCAATAATAAATAGTCTTAAAAGCTGCAAAGCCGACGCAGCTGCCGCCGCAACATAAGTCATACCTGCCGCTCTTAGCACTTTTTTTGCACCCTTTAATTCACCATCGTCAAGCATTCCGCTTGTATCGAGTATCTTTATTGCTCTGCCCGATGCGTTAAACTCGACCGGCAAGGTAACAAGCTGAAACAAAAGTGATGCAGAAAATAGTATAATTCCAAGTGTAGTAAGTCCTGTATAACCGAGCAGCAATCCTATCAAAAACAACGGCATTGAAAGGCTCGTGCTTATATTAACCACAGGTACAATAGAGTTTCTGAGTTTAATCGGTACATATTCTGTCGCGTGCTGAACCGCGTGTCCTGCCTCGTGAGCTGCAACACCAATCGCTGCAACAGAGCTGTCGTTATAGGTGGCATCAGAAAGCCTTATTACATTTGCCTTAGGGTCAAAATGGTCATTTAAGTTACCCGAAATATGCTCAACCCTTACATCATAAAGTCCGTTACCATCAAGAATTTTGCGTGCAGCCTCTGCTCCCGTAATTCCACGTCCGCTTCTAACCTTTTTGTATTTAGAAAAAGTTGCATTTACACCAAATGATGCAAAAAGCGAAAGTGCAAACGCAATTAACACAAGTACATACGTCGGGTCGTAATAGTAAAAAAATGGCATAATAGTTTCTCCTTACTTAAAAGTTACTCCAGTTTCGATATTATTTCCCCTTATATAATCTGATACCGCCATTGTCTTTTTGCCAGGAAAGCGAACTTCCTTAATAAGAACTCCGCTATCTTGAGCTTTAACAAGAATGCCGTCATCACTTACACTTACAATCTCGCCAACCGCTCCCTTTTCAAGACTTACAGGGACAGCCTTAATTATTTTGACTGCCTCGTCCTTATAATAAGTATAAGCAAGAGGATAAGGATTCATTCCACGAATGAGATTGCATATTTTTCTACTGTCTGATGACCAGTTAATATGCGCCTCTTCCTTGGTAATCATATGTGCATATAATGGCTCGCCCTCCTGCTTTTTGGGAGTTATTGTTTCAATATTTTTTAGTGCCTCGCACAAAACCTCGCCGCCTGCTACGGTCATACGGTCAAAAAGCTCGCCAGATGTTTCATCATCGCCAATTTTTAAAATCTTTTCAACAAGAATATCGCCTGTATCAAGTCCCTCGTCCATAAGCATAACCGTTGCCGCAGTTTCCGTCTCACCGTCTATAACCGCTCTTTGTATTGGTGCTGCACCGCGGTATTTGGGAAGCTTTGATGCGTGCATATTGATACAGCCGTATTTTGGGTAGCCAAGCACATAATCGGGCAGTATTCTTCCGTAAGCCACTACCACAATAATGTCAGGCTTAAGCTCATTAAGAACAGGGATAAGCTCGCCGTTTTTTAAGCTTTCAGGCTGAAAAACAGGTATATTATGATTTAATGCAGCGGCTTTAACCTCGGTAGGAACCATTTTATGTCCTCTGCCTTTTGGCTTATCGACTCTCGTTACTGCACCTACTATATCAAAGCCTTCTGATATTAGCTTTTCCATACAGCCTGCCGCAATATCGGGAGTTCCCATAAACAGTATTCTCAAATTAAAATCAGCTCCTACTCCAAAAATTCAGTAACTCTTTCCAGAAACAACTTTCCGTCAAGATGTTCAATTTCGTGGCACAAGGCTCTTGCAAGCAAGTCCTCGCCTGTTACGGTTATCTTATTGCCGTTACGGTCCTTGGCCTCTACTGTAACCTTTTGCGGTCTTTCCACCTCACCGTACACACCGGGTACACTAAGGCAACCCTCCGAGCCGTTTTGTGTGCCTTCCTCGGAAATTATAACCGGATTTATAAGCTCTATTTTTCCTTCACCGACGTCAATAACAACAGCACGTTTTATTATACCAACCTGAGGTGCAGCAAGTCCCACACCGTCGCTGTTGGTCATTGTATCATACATATCGTCAAGGAGAATCCAGAGTCTTTCATCAAAGACCTTTACCTCCTTGCATACCTTCTCCAGAATTTCATCGCCTTTTTTCCTGATTTCCCGAAGTGCCATCAGCCTTGTACCCCTCTCTAAAATATTGTGTTCGGATTTTTGTCTGTAATTATAATAACATTTTCAAAGTTCTTGTTCTTGCGGCAAAGCTCTGTTGCCGACGCAAGATACGGCGTAATATTTGCTCCGCGCTTAAGTTTTATTATAATCTGCCAGCGGTATTTATTCTGTATTCTTGCTACCGCCGCTCTTATCGGACCAATAATTCGTATCTTTTCCTTCAAATCGCCGTTGTCGGATATTGCTCTTGCAAATCTTTTTGCACATTCGGACACAGACTGTTCATTAGCGCCCGAAAAGACAATGCTTACTATATCACAAAAAGGCGGATAATTCATTGCTTTTCTGACCTTAATCTCACCGTCATAAAATTCCTTGTAGCTGTGCCTTGATGCAAGAACAACCGCAGGATTTTCAGGCGAATAGGTTTGTATAACCGCTCTGCCTGACTTATCCGCTCTTCCCGCTCTACCTGTAACCTGCTCCAAAAGGTCAAACGTCCTCTCTGCCGCACGAAAATCGTCTGCAAAAAGCGATGTATCTGCCGATATTACGCCCACAAGAGTAACATTTGGGAAATCAAGTCCCTTAGCCACCATCTGTGTACCAATCAATATATCCGCTCCTGTACGTTCAAATTCCGATAACAGACGTTCGTGTCCGCCTTTTCCGCTTGTGGTATCATTATCCATACGCATAACGGTTGCATCGGGGAAAAGCTTTGTAATTTCTTCCTCAACCTTCTGAGTACCGCCGCCGAAATAACGTATGTATGTACTTTCACAGGACGGACATTTTGTATAGTTTTTGATAGTATGCCCACAGTAGTGGCATCTTAATGTATCGCTGAACTTATGGTAGGTAAGCGATATACTGCAATTAGGACATTCTGCCACAAAACCGCAGCTGCGGCAGGAAACAAATGTTGAAAAGCCGCGTCTGTTTAAAAGCAGAATGGTCTGTTCTTTTTTTCTTAAATTTTCTTCTATTTCTTCCCTTAATTTTTCAGATAAAATTGAACGGTTACCCTTTGCAAGCTCCTCTCGCATATCAACAACAGAAACTGTCGGCATTATGCTGTCATTTACTCTGTTTTCGATGGTTAAAAGCTCTTTTTTTTCGCAAAGTGCGTCATAGTAGCTTTCAATCTTCGGTGTTGCTGATGCCAAAAGCAAAAGTGCTCCGTGTTGCTTTGCACGAAATCTGGCAACCTCGTGAGTATTATATCTTGGTTGCATTTCCGACTTGTAGCTTTGTTCGTGCTCCTCGTCAATTATAATCATTCCAATATTATCAAACGGTGCAAAAACCGCCGACCTCGCGCCGATTACAATATCCGCCTTACCGTCTCTTATTCTGCACCATTCATCATAACGCTCGCCCATTGAAAGTCCGCTGTGAAATACTGCTATCCTCTCTCCAAACCGAGCTGAAAACCTCGACACCATCTGCGGTGTTAATGATATTTCAGGCACAAGCATAATAGCCTTTTTGCCGTTTTCGATGCAGTTTTCGATTGCTTGGAGAAAAACCTCCGTCTTTCCTGAGCCTGTTACGCCGTGGAGAAGAAATTCATAAAAGCCTCCGCCTTGCATACCGTTTATTCTGTCGAACGCAGTCTGTTGCTCAGGTGTAAGAGTTTTCTTTTCGTCCCGTTCAATTCTCTCTACAGGATTTCTAAAAACCTTAACATCCTTACATTCAATATAACCTTTTTTCTCAAGCCCACGGATTGCGCCGTAAGAACCGTCCGAAAAACGTACCAAGTCAGCAAGTGAAACCTGTGGCGCAGTTGAAAGAATATCAAGCATTCTTGCCTGAACGGGCGCACGGTTTTGAAGTGATTTAATCACATCTGGAATTTCGTCAGCATCAACTACCGAATATGCCACACGAACCTTCGCACTTTTAACATCATACCTATCACGATAGGTACGTTTTAGTATACCTTTTCTTAAAAGGTCATTTATCTTTGGCGTTATATCAGTATCAAAGCACGACAAAAGCTCATTTATCTCCATCTGTCCGCCGTGTTTTAACAGCATTTGGGACACAGCATCGTCTGACTCGGTTGATATTTCAATCCACTCGTCAGGCTTATTGATGCTTCCTCTGGGGACAATAGTCTTTATTACGTCAATGTATGTACATATAAGACTATCACGCATCCACTCGATAAGAGGCAGCATTTTTTCGTCAAAGGCACGGTCATAAACCGCAAGTACTGCTTTAAGCCTTTTAGCATTGGATTTCTTCTTTATTCCGAAAACATATGCCTCAACCTCACGGTTTTTAGCACCAAACGGGACTTTTAGTCTGCTGCCTATCTCTATTTTGTCCTCTAAATCCTCGCTGACAAAATAGTCATAGAGCTTGTCTGGTGCACGACTTCCGTGATTGACTATAACCTTGACAACCATTACTCCTCGTCATCTGTTGCCTTTTCAGGCTTTACATTTGTGTAGCCAATCTTGCCTGCAGCAATCTCAGCTACCGCAACAGATACTGCCTTCTTTGAATCAGCCTCAACAAGACCCTCGCCGCTTTCGCCTATCATTCTTGCACGCTTAGCCGCCATTGTAACAAGTATATATCTGCAGCCATCATCAACGCATTTTTCAAGTGTGCTTATTCCCGGTTTAATAATCATTTTTCTTACTTCCTTTCTTTCGCTTCTTCTAAAAGCGAATAAACCTTATTTCTCATATCAACAACGTCTGCCATAATTGCAGAAATTCTGTCTACGCAATCGGACAAAACGTCATTTTCGACTATGTAATTATATTTTTCAGCCTGCTCCATCTCCCACACGGAAGCGGCAAGCCTTTGTGCAATTTCCTCATCATTTTCTCTGCCACGGTCAACTAATCTGCCCTTAAGAACATCAATCGACGGTGGAATAACGAATATCAGCACAGCTTCAGGCATTTTTTCCTTTACTGCAAGTGCTCCCTGAGGCTCTATTTCAAGTATTACGTTTCTTCCCTCGGAAAGTGTTTTTTCAACAGCCGCCTTGGGTGTTCCGTAATAGTTGCCGTTGTAGTTTGCCCACTCAAGCATCTCGCCGTCGGCAATCATTCTTTTAAAGCTTTCTTTGTCGGTAAAATGATATGTTTCTCCGTCTGTTTCGCCCACCCTTTTATCACGAGTAGTAGCTGACACCGACAAGAAGACATCACCACGGTTTATAAGCTCTTTGCAGACTGTGCCTTTTCCCGTTCCCGACGGGCCGGAGATGATAAATAACGCTCCCTTATTCATAATCCTCTTGAAGCTCCTCCGTTTCTTCAAATCTGTGAGACACCGTCTCCGGCTGAAGTGCGCTTAATATTATGTGTCCCGAATCGGTTACCAATACCGCACGGGTTCTTCTGCCGTATGTAGCATTTATCATCATACCCTTATCCTCAGCCTCGCGGATTATTCTCTTTATGGGTGCAGATTCGGGACTTACTACCGCAATAACTCTGCCCGATGCGACCATATTACCAAAGCCAATGTTTATAAGTTTCATTTTGTTATCAGCTCCTTTTAAAAGTCCAAGTCTTGAAGATATTTTTGCAGATTGCCGCTTTGCAAGTGAGCGGTGCTGTACATAGGTACCGCCCCGAACGAAAAGCGGTTAGATGCGAAAATATATCAAGACTTATTCTATGTTTTGCACTTGCTCTCTCAGCTTTTCCGTTTCGCCCTTAAGTTCTACAACATAACGTGCTATTTCGATATCATTTGCTTTTGAGCCTGTTGTATTGATTTCTCTGTTAATCTCCTGAATGAGAAAATCAAGACGTCTTCCTGCAGGTTCGTCGCTCGATATTATCTTATAGAACTCATCAAAATGACTGCAAAGACGTACCGTTTCCTCGTTTACAGCAACCTTGTCTGCAAATATGGCAACTTCAGTCAGTACCCTTGCCTCGTCAACCTCTTTGCCGTCTAAAACCTCCTTAATCTTGGTATAGAGTCTGTTTTTATACTCTTCAACCGTCTCAGGAGAACGCTGCTCAACCTTAGCAGCAACACTTCGCATATACTCTATCCTGTCTGTCAGATCCTTTTCTATTCTCTCACCCTCACGTTCACGCATTGCAGTAAACTCATCGAGTGCCGCTCTTACAACAGACGATACCGCCTCCCAAAGCTTGTCCTCATCCTCCTCAAGACGCTCTGCACGGAATATATCGGGAAGTCTTGCAACATTCATAACAGAAATATCATCACGAAGTCCAAGCTCGTCTCTCATCTGCCAAAGAGCAGTCAGGTACTCCTTTGCAAGCTCGGTGTTTAAGTATATCTTTCTGTCCGAGGTCTCACAATATTCTATACCAACATAAATATCAACCTTGCCTCTTGATATTTTTTCACTTGCAATCTTTTTAATTCTATCCTCCAGAAAACCTAAGTTTCTTGGTACTTTAATCGAATAGTCGCTGTATCTGTGATTAACCGATTTTATTTCGCAATATATCTTTTTTCCGTCGATTACAGCCTCGTTTCTGCCGTAACCTGTCATACTTTTTATCACACACTCCACCCCACTTTATCATTATTCAAATTATTATATCACACTTTTAAAAAAATTAACATACTTTTTTGCATTTTTTTTATTTTTTTTATTACAAAAAACACACAGCTTTGAGGCTGTATGTTTTTAAAGGCTTTTGACTGCATATCTAATCAAATATATGAAGGCATCTTATACCACGATAATTATAGGTGGAAAGAGGTCTTCTGTATGCTGCATTGCTATGAGCTGCAACAAGCACCGTTTCCGGTGTACCATCTCCGACATCAACAACAATAGGTGTATGGTCAAACCGCCCATCGCCAATAAAATCAAGCTGAAGAAGGTCCGCAAGCTCTATGTCGGCAAGGTCAATTTCCACCGCTTTAGGACCGATACCGTTATTATTTATCAGAAAATCATAAAGCTCATTTACTCCGGTCCATGCAGGAGCACGCATATTAACACTTATATAATACCAGCCGAAAATTGGTGTAAAATTCATTTCAAGTCCACCTGCAAGAAGGCATTGAGATGCAAAGTTTGTGCAATCGCCGCCTATATCATCGAAGTTGTAAAATTCAGGATTAAAGCCAAATGCCCACCTTCTTGCATATTCTGCCGCCGCAATTCTGTCGTATGGCATATTATATCACCTCCAATATATAATATGCCGAAAATAAAAAGGAGGAACTATCCATTCCTCCTCAGTATCATATGATATATCCTGCCACAATACCCACCGCAGCAGACAAAAGTATTATCACAATCGGATGTGTTTTTTTAAATGCCAGCACCGCCATAACTGCAAATATCCCTGCAGAAATGTAAAACCAAACATCGTTAAATATATTGCCAAGGTTTTTTCCTGCAACAAATACAGTCTCACCTATTGAAATAACCGCCGCACCGATTAAACCTATAACCGCAGGTTTTAATCCGTTCATACAACCGCTCACTATTTTATTTGTCTTAAACTTTTCAAAGAATTTTGCAACAAGTAATATTATAATAAATGACGGCAGTACAACACCAAGTGTTGCAAAAACCGCACCGATAATGCCGCCCATCTCATTTCCTATATATGTTGCCATATTTATTGCAAATGGACCGGGGGTGCTTTCGCTTACTGCAATAAAGTTTATGAGCTCGGCATTTTCAATCCAGCCACGAGTTAAAACCTCCTCCTGAATAAGCGGAAGCATTGCATATCCGCCGCCGAAGGTAAAAAGACCGATTTTGAAGAAGGTAAGAAAGAGTATTATCCAAATCATCATTTGCTTTCACTCTCCCCTCCGGCTTTAGCCTTAACCAGCGAAGAAACCAAGCCGATTAGCGCACAAGCAACAATAACATAAAGTACATTTACATCAAAAAAGCAAACTGCTGCAAATGCCAAAGCTGCAATAAAGTAAGACACGGCATTTTTCGGTGATTTTTTGTACATATTCCACCACGCTTTAACAATAAGTGCAAGAACGCCTGCCCTGATACCGTTAAACGCAAACTGAACTGTAGCAATATCCTGAAACTCTCTTAAGAGATAGAATATCAAGGTAATAATTACAAAAGACGGCAGAACTGTTCCAAATGTAGCACAAGCAGCACCAAGCACCCCTGCAACCTTATAACCGATAAAGGTTGATGAATTTATTGCTATAGGTCCCGGCGTTGACTCTGCAATCGCAACAATTTCTAGTATATCATCATCGGAAATCCAACCGTGCGTTTCCACCGTTTCCCTTTGGATTAAGGGAATCATTGCATAACCGCCACCAAATGTAAATGCCCCAATCTTAAAAAATGTCAAAAATAGCTGTAGCAATTTCTTTCCCTTGCTCAACTGTATGTCCCCCTTTAAATACGTTAAAATATACTGTTTGATTTTTCCTCTTCCAAACCAATCCTGATAAGACGCTTAAGCTCCTCCTGCCTTGTGTCCATACCGCCTATTGCAGAAAGTATGTCAGCATCTGTTTTGTTATTAAGTTTTAGGCCTGCATAAGCAACTCCTGACCTTACTCCGTGTTTTGTAACCGTTGTTATTGTCATATTTTATCCTCCGACTTATATTATCCAAATGATTTTACCATACCAAAAATTATGTGTCAATCTGTTATAATCAACTGTAATTCTAAATCGTATTACCATTTTCGACAATCTTTTCACCCAAGAATATCTACAATTTTCACTTTGAACATATCAGCCTTTATTGCAGTTATACGTCTTACTGCAAGAAAACACACCGCCATTGCACCCATACCGCAAAGAGCCACCATACCGTCGCCATAGCCAAGGTATGACACAATACCGCTCGCTGCAATAAGAGCCATAAGAGGTATTATATACGCAATAAAAGCAGCCGTAAGTGCTTTTTTATCCTGCATCTCAACCAGAACCTTGTCCCCCGCCTCTGCACCAAGCTTATTTTCTGCAACTATTATGGTTTCACTTGGTGTGCAGCCGCCTTTGCAGTTTGCACAATTCTCGCCACAGGAGGATTCTCTTATAATTGCAACCTCCGCTTCTTCACCGCCGGTTTTAACTATTCCTGTTTTACGCATCATCTATCATCGCCTTTGCATGAGCAAGTGCCGCATCGCTGGGGTTATTGCCGTCTATAATGCGTGCAACCTCTCTTATTCTTCCATCATAGTCAAGCGGAGTTACCGTTGTAGTAGTTCTCTCGCCATTAGAGTTTTTCTTTATTAGCAGGTGATTAGAAGCCTTAGCCGCAAGCTGTGGCTGATGGCTTACGCATATGACCTGCTTCTTATAACCGAGCTTTTTAAGCTTTTTGGCAATCTTTTGTGCAGCAGAGCCGGAAACACCCGTGTCAATTTCGTCAAATATAAGTGTATCTGCATCATCCGCATCTGCCAAAATAGACTTCATTGCAAGCATTACTCTTGAAAGCTCACCGCCCGAGGCAAATTTCGCAAGCGGCTTTAGCTCCTCACCAACATTGGGACATATCATAAATTCTATACTGTCCTCACCCGTTCTTGTAAAGTCGGCTTTATCTATATTAACCGCAAATCTGGTTTTCGGCATATCAAGCTCAGAGAGAGATTTTTCAATTTCAGCCGAAAGTTTTTCACCTGCGACTTCTCGGGTTTTAGTAAGCTTGTCTGCTGCAGCGGAAAGCTTCTCCTTCGCGTTTTCATAGTCCGACATAAGCTTTTCGCCCATTTCCTCACTTACGTCAAGCTCCAAAAGATCCTGT
>JAZROS010000075.1:0-2347 GCA_045648825.1 Clostridia bacterium
GTGTCGCTGCCCTCTTGATAAATTGCTGTAAAGCCCTTTGATTTAAGCTGCATTCCGTTTGCTCTGAACTCGTGCTTTCCTGCATAAATCGAAACTGCAGTTGTATCAAATACTGCAGGCATCATCTGGCTTGCCACAAACCGCTCCCATATAAGCTTATAGAGCTTAAACTGGTCGTTTGTAAGCTTATCCTTAACCAGCTGCGGTGTAAGCTTTACGCTTGTAGGACGGATTGCCTCGTGGGCATCCTGAGCATTATTCTTTGTTTTGTATTCACGGACTCTTAGGTTTTCCTTGCCGTAATTTTCTGTAATATATGCCGCAACCTCCGCCTTTGCATCGACTGAAATTCTTAAAGAGTCGGTACGCATATAAGTGATAAGACCGACAGTGCCGCCAAGTGCGCTTCCGAGATTTATACCCTCGTAAAGAGCCTGTGCAGTCTGCATAGTCTTATATGGCGAAAAGCTGATTTTCCTTGAAGCATCCTGCTGCATCGTACTTGTAGTAAAGGGTGCAGGGGGATTTTTAACGCTTTCGCCGTGCTTTATTTTAGAAACAATAAACTTCTCTTTCTGTACCTCGTTTATAACCTTTTGAGCAGCATCACCATCGGAAAGCTCTGTTTCCTTCGAGCCTGTGCCGTAGTATTTTGCAGTAAAGCTCTTTTTAGTTTTAGCGTCTGTAAGATTTGCCTCGACGGTCCAGTATTCCTTCGGGATAAAGTTCTGAATTTCTTCCTCTCTGTCGCAGATAAGTCTGGTCGCAACCGACTGAACTCGTCCAGCAGACAAGCCCTTTTTTACCTTTTCCCATAATATCGGACTTAATTTATAACCTACAACACGGTCAAGAACACGTCTTGCCTGCTGTGCGTTTACAAGGTCCATATCAATGGCTCTGGGGTTTTTGATTGCCTCTTTTACCGCCGTTTTGGTAACCTCGTTAAATGTTACACGGCACTTGGAATTAGGGTCAATCGAAAGTGCATTTGCCAGATGCCAGCTAATTGCCTCACCCTCACGGTCAGGGTCGGTTGCAAGATAGACCTTTGACGCAGCCTTGGCCTCTCTCTTAAGCTTTGTAAGCAAATCGCCTTTGCCACGGATAGTGATGTACTTCGGCTCAAAGCCGTCGTCAACATCTACTCCAAGCTGACTTTTAGGCAGGTCTATTATATGTCCCACAGTTGCCATAACATTATAATCACTGCCGAGATATTTTTTGATTGTCCCCGCTTTTGCAGGAGACTCAACTATCAATAGCTTTTTTGCTGCCATTCTTTTCCTCTCCATTTATACATTATATTTATAATTACTGCCTGCAAGCTTTTGTATATATCCTTCAATCTCAAGCATCGGCAAAATTCCGTTAAGCTCAGGAATTGTAAGACCGCTGCGAGCTGCAAGCTCTTCTATGTGCATATCCTTTTCTTTAAGTAATACTATTATCTTTTTCTCATCATCACTCATACCTTCAAATTCGTCCGACATATCCTCTATCGGCTGGGGCTCGGGTATAAGTTCTATTTTAGGTGCAGCAAGGTTTTTCGCCTGTATTGGAAATGCATCCAATATATCCTCACCGCAGGTTACTGCATTTGCTCCCTGTTTAATAAGATTATTTGTTCCTACCGAATTCTTCGCAAATATACTGCCCGGAACTGCAAAAATCACCTTGCCCATATCAGCGGCAAGTCTTGTTGTAATAAGTGTTCCGCTCTTTTTAGGAGCTTCTGTTGCAAGAACACCATCAGAGAGCGCACTGACTATGCGGTTTCTTGCGGGAAAATGCTGGGGAAGCGGCGGAGTATATGGCGGATATTCGCTTATTGCCAAGCCTGTCTTTATTATCTCATTCATTAAGCCTTGATTTTCAGGCGGGTATGCCTCATCTAAGCCTCTGCCCATAACTGCGATTGTAGACGCTCCCACTCTTAAAGCTGACTTTAGTGCAAAGCTGTCTATACCTCTTGCCATACCACTTATTATGGTAACACCTTTTTCGGCAAGCTCTCTGCTTATTCTCTCTGTAACCGTCTGTCCGTATTCGCTGAAAAAACGTGTTCCTACAACGGCAAGACCTAAAATACTGTCCCAGTCGGGAATATTCCCCATAGTGTATATAACCTGCAATGGTGAACTTATTTGCGTCAAAATCTTAGGAAATTTCTCATCATCAACCGTTAGTATATTTATGCCAAGCTCATCACAGTCCTTGATGATTTTCGTCGCACCGTCAAGACCTTTGTCGCACAAGGTAGCAGCTACCGCCTTGCTCATTTCGGCTACCCGCATATAATCTTCCATTTTTGCATTATATACTGCCTCAACACTACCGAAGCATT
>JAZROS010000076.1:0-4060 GCA_045648825.1 Clostridia bacterium
GTTCTGTCAGGGAATAGACCCCGAGCTTAATATCGACAATATTGACGAGATAATAGAGAAGTTTGAGAAGTTTAATAAAATCCCCATAAGCCCCAGACATCCTTATGCAGGCGAGATGGCATACGTTGCTTTCTCAGGCTCACATCAGGACGCAATCAAAAAGGCAATGGCTGCATATGAAGAAGCGGGGGAGAAGATATGGGAGAATCCCTATCTCACAATCGACCCCACCGACATCGGCAGAAAGTATGAGCCGATTGTCATTAACTCACAGTCGGGTAAGGGCGGCGTAAGCTATGTTATGGAAAAGAAGTTCGGCTATACAATTCCGCCGATGATGGTTGCCGAGTTCTCCAAGCATATAACAGAGCTGTCGGATAAAAAACAGACAGTTTTGGAGCCTGAGGAGATTTATGCGGCATTTAAGAGTGATTATATCAACAAATCGCCTATATTCTTAAAGTCCTATCATAGCGGAATTGAGGATAATATCACAACCATTTCGGCAGAGATTGACTATAACGGCAGAGAAAGCACCATTGAGGGAACGGGTAACGGTCCTTTGGATGCACTCAGTAATGCCATTTCCGCTCTGATTGGAATGAAGTTTAATGTAGTATCATACACACAGCACGATTTGGAGCGTAAGTCCTCATCAAAGGCTGTCAGCTATATCTGCATAGCAGTTGACGAGAAGAAATACTGGGGTGTCGGCGTTGATACCAATATCTCAACATCTTCTATCTATGCACTTATAAGCGCGGTTAATAAGGCTATTGATAAATAAGAAAATACGGTATGACAAAGGTCATACCGTATTTTTATGATTGTACTTTGCTTGCCAACTCTTCCCAAAGGGAATATGCTTCTTCCAGTTCGGTTTCCAAAGCGGCATTTTCGTCTGAAATTTCTGCCGCCTTTAAGTAGTCGGTTGCAATCTCCTCGCTTGCAAGAAGATTGTTGTTTTCCTCTATTTTTTCTTCCAGCTCTGCTATTTTTGCCTCTGCTTTTTTAAGGTCATTTTGGAGTTTTCTCTTTTCCGCCTGAAGCTGCTTTCGCATTTTATAATCCTCGCCGCCGCTTTTTTGCTTTTCTGCCTCCAAAACGGCTGTTTTTCGCTCTGTATGCTTTTCTATAAAATAGTCATAGCCGCCGGGAAAACTTGTAGTTCCGTTTTCGTCCATATAAACCACTCTTGTCGCAAGTCGGTTTATAAAGTAACGGTCATGGCTTACGGCTAAAATTGTACCCTCAAACTGCGACAGAGCATCTTCCAATGCCTCTCTTGCGTCAATGTCAAGGTGGTTGGTAGGCTCGTCAAGGATAAGGAAATTCACATCACGAAGTGCCAGCTTGGTAAGCTCAACTCTTGCCCTTTCACCGCCCGACAGCTTGTTTATTTCTCTTAAAACCTCTTCACCTCGGAACAAAAATGCAGCGAGTGCGTTTCTGACCTCTGTTTCAGTAAGTCTTGGGAACTCGTCCCAAATCTCGTCTATAATCCTCTTGTGCGGAGAAAGGCTCTCCTGCAACTGATCATAGTAGCCGATTTTTATGTTTGCACCATGGGTAACTGTTCCTGAGTCTCTATCCAACATATCAAGTACAATTTTTAAAAGTGTAGTCTTGCCGCAGCCGTTTGCACCAAGTAAAAAGACTCTTTCACCACGGTTTATGTGAAGATTGAAGTTCTTAAAAATCCGCTTGTCGCCAAAGCTTTTGGCGATATTTTCTAAAATAAGCACGTCATCGCCGCCGCCTGAAAAGCCGCCAAAGCTGAAAACTGCCCGTTCTATCGCCTTGTCGGGAGCTACGAGATTGTTTTTTAACTTATCTACAATCTTTTGCTTGCTCTCGGCAGTTTTGATGTTCTTTTCTCTGTTCCATCGGCGTTGTTGCTCGATTATGCCCTCTAAACGTTCAATCTCGTTCATAGTATTGTCAAAGCTGCGCTGCTCGGTAATACGTTCTACCTCACGCTGAGCGGCAAACTGAGAATACGGCAAATTCATCGAATGAAACCGCTTGCTCTCTAATGAAAAGGTACGGTTTGTAACCTTGTCTAAGAAATATCTGTCGTGAGATATTATAAGAAATGCCACCTTTGACTGAGTTATAAAATCCTCAAGCCAACGTATAGATTCAATGTCCAGATGGTTTGTAGGCTCGTCCAAAAAGAGCAAGTTGCAGTCGGACAAGAGTATTTTTGCCAATGCAACACGGGTTTTCTGCCCGCCAGAAAGAGTGGAAACACTCTTTTTAAGCTCATCTTCCGTAAAGCCTAAGCCGATAAGAGTCGCTCTTATTCTGCTTTTGTAGGTATAACCGCCTATTTCGCCGTAGCGGTCGGTAAGAGCGCTTTGGCGTGCAATCAAAGTCTCGTCGCCTGATTTACTGCCTTCTAAACGAACGCGGATTACGTCAAGTTCCTCTTCTATTGCGACCTGTTCGGGAAAAACAGATAAAAGCTCATCGGTAAGGGTGTTATCCTTATCCGAACAGGCATACTGTTCTAAGTAGCCTATCTTTGTAAATTTATTTTTAAAAACATCGCCGCTGTCCGAGATTTGTTCGCCCATCAGAATTTTTACAAGAGTGGACTTTCCTGCGCCGTTTGCACCTACAAAGCCAATCTTGTCGCCGTCGTCGATGGAAAAGCTGACATTTTCGAACAGTACCTCGCCGGCAAAGCTCTTGCTTACCGAATTAACACTAATTAACACTTTTTGTTAGTTTCCTTTCATCATCGGTTCTATGTAATCGTGAAGAATGGAGAAGCCGTAATAGAGGTCGGGACACCATTTTCCGCCAAGCTCCTCTAAAAGCTCAACACTTCCTGCCCATGGCATAGATTTAATAGACTTGTATCTTCCGTGAGTTTCGCCCACAGGCTCTAAGCCTAAGTAAGCGGTCATATGATTAAAGTGCGCACGCACGCCGTCCTCCTGAGTTTCAAAGGTTTCGTGGTCTTCGGTTGCGTCGCCGTTATGTCCGTATTTCTTAATTCCTGCAAAGTTGTTCTGCTCGGGAAGCACAGCACCGCCGTATTTACCAAAGCCTGTTTCCTTTGCCGACTGTGCGTAGAGTATTTCGGGACGGATGGTTGTAATCTCGCCGTATTTCCAGTAATATTCAGCCGCCGCAATAAAGCTTTCGGTTGCACCTTTTTCGGTTGCCCAGGCCTGTGCTTGTTCAACAGTTATGGCAGGTTCGCCCGTCATAGAGGTTCTCGACTGTATAACCCCAAGCTCTTTAGGGTCGATCTTCATTTTGCCCTCTTTTACAGAAATTGCACGATGCAAAAATGAGCATGCCTCCGCCCTTGTAAGATTTGATTTCGGATTAAGCTTGCCCTCTGCACCTGACATTAAGCCTCTCTCAACTGCAACGGTAATAAGCTTTTTGTATTTGGCGGTTACATCTTTTGTGTCGGTAAAATTAAAGTCAAGAAGATACGGATTTCTCTGATAACCGCCGTTCATTCCATAGGCTAAAATCATAGTTGCACAAAATTCCTCGCGGGAAACAAGCTCGGTAGGGTTAAGCTCAGACTGCATAATACCGCCAAATAGCTTGGATGCGATTGCCGATACATAACCGTAGCTCCAGCTGCCCGTTTCCAAATCTTCAAAGACAGGCTCTAAGCTTGCATTAGGCTCAATACCAAAGCTGTCGCAAAGCATTTTTGCCATCTGCTCACGGGTTAAGCCGTCTTTTAAGGCGAGGTCGCCGTTTCCTGTTCCGCTTAGTATCTTGCGTTCTACGCAGAAGTTGACCGCCACGGTCGCCCAGCCGTAGTTGGCACTTGCTACAGCACCGAAAAGTAATGTTGCGGCAGAAATTGCCGATATAATTTTCTTTGTCATTTTACTCTCTCCATATATACAGTAATACATAATAATTATATAATGTCAGACGTAAAAAAGCAAGTAACAGTTTCTTGACAAAAAAAGACAGCGGTTATATCCGCTGCCTGATTATTCTTCAAATTTTGCACCCTGCACGGTGTTTCTTCGTACCATTTCCTTGTCAATTTCGTTTAAAACCACAAACTTTTTAA
>JAZROS010000077.1:0-1956 GCA_045648825.1 Clostridia bacterium
ATAAAGCGGTCTGTGGTCTTCAAACTCAAGCGAGCAGAGCGAATGTGTTACACCCTCAACAGTATCGGAAATCGGATGAGCAAAGTCATACATAGGATAGACGCACCATTTATCACCTGTTCTGTGATGATTAGCATGCAATATTCTGTAAATAATGGGGTCTCTCATATTAAGATTAGGCGATGTCATATCAATTTTCGCTCTTAAAACCTTTGCACCCGTCTCAAACTCTCCGTCTGTCATTCTCTTAAAGAGGTCAAGGTTTTCTTCAATATTCCTGTTCCTGTAAGGACTTTCCTTACCTGGCTCAGTTAAAGTTCCTCTATACTCTCTAATTTCATCGGCAGAAAGGTCGTCAACATACGCGAGTCCTTTGTTTATAAGTTTGATTGCGCAATCATAAATTGCATCAAAATAATCTGAGGCATAAAGCACCTTATCCCACTTATATCCAAGCCACTCTATATCCTCCATAATTGCATCAACGTATTCTACATCCTCTTTAGTAGGGTTGGTGTCATCAAAACGAAGATTGCAGGTACCATTGTATTTTTTAGCGTTACCGAAGTCGATGCTGATTGCTTTTGCATGACCGATATGCAGATAACCATTAGGCTCAGGCGGAAAACGTGTCTGTACCTTATTATAAACACCTTCTGCAAGGTCCTTTTCTATCGCTTCTTCTATAAAGTTTTTGCTTACGAATTCTGTTTCCATTGTTTACTCCTTATTTAAGAAAGTTTATTGCAGTATCAAGTCTCTTTACTGTTTCATCATAGCCAAGAACAGTAGAAATCCAGTAGAGGTCAGGAGTATTACTTCTGCCTGTTATTGCTATTCTGATAACAGTGCTGACATCTCCGACATGGCCTTTGAAGTTATCGGGATTTTCTTTATATAGCTTTGGATTTTTAGCATATCCAAGCTTCTCTGCCATATCACGAACAGTCGGGAACCAGTCATCAGAGGTTAATTCTTCGGTATAGATTTCTTTGTAATTTTCTAAAATTTGCAAAGCATCTCCCCTTGTTACATTTTCAGGGAATGCAAAGGTTTTAGGCGTAATGTAATAATACTCTGTATAATCCTTTACCTCATTCCACTTTGCAATATCCTTTCTCGGCTTTGCGTTACCTCTTTCTACACCGAGAACCTTAAGCGAATATTCCTTATCAGAAAGTCTCTCGAACAAAACTTCATCATTTGCTTTTGCCCAGTCATAAAGGAGGCTGTACACTTGCTCCGCAGATAAAGTAGAAATATAGCTTTTACTTACATCGTTAAGCTTTACCATATCGAACAATGCTCCGCCCTTACTCATTTTTGCAAGAGAGAACGGAAAGTTTGTCGGTGATGCGTCTTTATTTGCTCTGCGCCATTCTTCGTAATTAGAGTTTGCAAGGGTTAAAAGATACTCCCAAACCGAACCCGCAGGATAGCCTTCTTCCTCATAGAAGCTTACTGCAGCCTCAGGGTCCTTGCGTTTTGAAAGCTTACGTTTACCGCCATTTTCCTCCTTCATAATAGGTGAAATATGTGCATATTTCGGTGCTTTAAATCCGCAAACATAAAACAGTTGCAAATGTATAGGCACAGAAGAAACCCATTCATCACCTCTTACAACGTGAGTAGTACGCATTAAATGGTCATCAACTGTATGTGTAAAATGATATGTCGGAATTCCGTCCTTCTTTAAAAGTACAATATCATTGATGTTTTCAGGCATTTCAATTTCGCCTCTTATAACATCCTTAAACTTGATTCTCTTGTCAGCCTGACCGGGAGAGCGAAGTCTTACAACATATTGCTCGCCAGCGTCTATACGTCTTTTTGCCTCTTCGACAGTTATATCACGAAACTTTGCATAATCGCCCCACACACCAGGGAGTTCCTTTTTTGTTTCCTGAAGCTCACGGATTTTAGCAAGCTCTTCCTCGCTCATAAAACAAGGATAAG
>JAZROS010000078.1:0-4398 GCA_045648825.1 Clostridia bacterium
GAGGAGTAGAGTGCGGTTGCGGTAAGCCTGACTGTAAGCTGGGCTGCGACTGTGATAGATTTATGGAGGTATGGAATCTCGTATTTTCTCAGTTTGACAAGGATGAAGATGGCAACTACAACAGACTTCCTAACCCGAATATAGATACAGGAATGGGCCTTGAAAGACTGGCTGCAGTTGTTCAGGGCGTTAATAACCTATTTGAAGTCGATACTGTTACCAACATAATGAAGAAAATTTCTGAATTTGCAGGAATCAACTACCACGATGATGAAAATAAGGATATATCTCTTCGTGTTATCACCGACCATATCAGAAGTACTGTTATGATGGTGTCTGACGGTGTTATTCCGTCTAACGAGGGCAGAGGCTACGTATTAAGAAGACTTCTCCGCCGTGCTGCACGCCACGGAAAGCTCCTTAATGTTAAGGATGCATTTTTGTATAAGGTTGCGGATACTGTAATTGATGAATCGGCACAGGGTTATCCCGAACTTGCAGAAAAGAGAGACTATATTAAAAAGATTATTAAGATTGAAGAAGAGAGATTTGCTGCAACTATTGATAACGGTCTTTCAATTTTGAATGAATATATTACAAATGCGAAGTCGGACGGTAAAGCTGTACTTGGCGGCGGTGAGGCATTTAAGCTTAACGACACCTACGGCTTCCCGATTGACCTTACAATCGAGATTTGTGAGGAGAACGGTCTAACTGTTGATATAGACGGATACAAGACTGAGATGGAGAAACAAAAGACAACCGCAAGAGCAGCCAGAAAAGATGGCTCAAGCTGGGATGCTGAGGATAGCTTCAGCTTTGAAGGTGTATCTGCTACAATCTTTGACGGCTATGATATGTTGGAATTAGATGCAACAGTAGCAGCTGTTGTTGCTGAAGGCGAGGTTAGTGCATCAATTTCTGCAGGTCAAAAAGGTATTTTGGTAGTTGACAGGACACCGTTCTATGCAGAAATGGGCGGTCAGGCAGGAGATATAGGCTCGGTTTGGGTAAATGGAGAAAAGGCTGCTGTTGTTAAAAATACTACCAAAAACGGAGACGGAATATATCTGCATGAGATAGAGGCAATACAAAATATTAACAGTGGAGATAAGGTTGTTTTAAAGGTTTGTAAGAAGAACAGAATGTCAATTTCAAGAAACCATTCTTCAACACATCTTCTCCATAAGGCACTTAAAGAAACTCTCGGTTCGCATGTTGCACAGGCTGGCTCTTTGGTAAATTCAAAGCATTTAAGATTTGACTTCTCTCATTTCGAGGCTATGACAGAGAATCAACTCGCTGAGGTTGAAGCAAAAGTAAATGACGCGATATTAGATGCTATGCCGATTGTTGTTAAGGAGATGCCTATTGATGAGGCTAAAAAGCTTGGCGCAACTGCACAGTTTGGCGAAAAGTACGGCGATGTTGTAAGAGTTGTTTCTATGGGCGACTATTCTGTAGAATTCTGCGGCGGTACACATCTTAAAAATACCGCTGAAGCAGGACTTTTCAAGATTATTTCCGAGTCTGGTGTAGCTGCAGGTACAAGAAGAATTGAAGCTGTAACAGGTAATGGTGTTCTGGAGTACATTAAAAACGCAGACGCATTGATTGCAAGAACTGCATCGGCGCTCAAGACAAATCTCTTAGGTGAGATTGACAAAAAGGCGGAGGCTGTTGTTTTAGAAGCTAAAGAAACTGCAAGAAAGCTTGAATCTTTAAATGCTAAGCTTGCCGGCGGTAAGGCTGATGATGTATTGGCAAACGCAAAGGAAATAAGCGGTGTCAAAGTAGCAGTAGGCCGTGCAGATGGTCTATCTGTCCCTGATTTAAGAACAATGGGTGATAAGCTTAAAGAGTCTATGGACTGCGGTGTTGCAGTTTTAGCATCACTTGCGGGTGATAAGCTTATGTTCCTTGCAACTGCTACGAAGAGTGCTGTTGATAAGGGAGTCCACGCAGGAAATATTATTAAAGAGATTACTAAGATAGCAGGCGGCTCAGGCGGCGGTAAGCCTGATATGGCGCAAGGCGGCGGTAAGGATGCTGCTAAGACGGACGAGGCTTTAGCTGCTGTTGAAGCAATAGTTTCTTCTCAGGTTAAGTAATGGACGGAATTATTCTTATAGACAAGCCTGCCCACAAGACCTCACACGATATGGTGTATTTTGTAAGACGGCTGACGGGTATAAAAAAGGTAGGACACACCGGAACACTTGACCCTGATGCTACCGGTGTTTTGCCGGTTTGTATAGGAAAAGCTACCAAGGTATGCGATATGCTAACATCTTCTGATAAAAGATACACAGCAAAGCTTATACTTGGAAAAACCACCGATACTCAAGATGCATCGGGAAATGTTCTCTCTGAATGCGAGGTTAATGTATCAGCAGAGGATATAAATAGAATAATTAGTAAATTTATAGGCGAAATCGAACAGATTCCGCCTATGTTTTCTGCAATAAAAAAGGACGGAAAAAAGCTCTATGAGCTTGCAAGAAAGGGTATAACAGTTGAACGTGAGCCGAGGAGAATAAAAATATATTCTATTGATATTTTGGATATAGACTTGGAAAACAAGAGTGTTACAATAGACGTAAAGTGCTCTAAGGGAACTTATATCCGTACTCTTTGCGAGGATATTGGAAACTGCCTTGGTGTCGGTGCGTATATGGAAAGCTTAAGAAGGACTGAAAGCGGCGGCTTTGCGATAGCTGACTGTTGCACACTTGATGAGCTTACCCAAATCAAAGAGAATTGTCATCTTGATGATGTTATTATACCGCCTGAAAATGTGTTTGAGGATTATGGTGAAGTGATTTTGGATAGCCGGCTTGCATCGATGCATAAGAATGGAATAAAAATAAGAAGAACAGGACTTTCGGATGGTAAGCTTTACAGAATATATGATACAGAAAGAAACTTTTTGTCAGTATCGCGTTATAACGGAACAGAGCTTGTTTTGGAAAAATCATTTTGGAGTTGATAATGGGTGAAGATATATTATTCTAACGAAAAAATTGAATATCCTTTTCCTGCAATAGCTCTCGGCAATTTTGACGGTATACATTTAGGACATCTTGAAGTAATAAATAATGCTAAGAAAGTCGGCAAGAACTATGGTGTACTACTGTTCAATCATCATTCATCAGAAGGTATAAAAGTTATAACACCGCTTGAAGAAAAGCTTCGTATTTTATCTTCTATTGGCATAGATTTCGCATATGTAGTAAACTTTGATGATTTGAAAAATATGTCTTGCAGGGATTTTTGTGAATATCTGAATGGAATAGGAATTAAATCTGTTTCAGTTGGTTATGATTACCGTTGCGGGAAAGGTGCATCGGCAGATGCAGAAGAATTAAAAACAGAGCTTTTTAAACTTGGGATTGAAATTGTTATAGCCGAGCCTGTATATTTTGGTACAGATGCAGTTAAAAGTAGCATTATAAGAAATTTAATTTCAGCAGGGAATGTAGAGGCGGCAAATGAGCTTATGACAAGACCAATGAGAATTTCGGGCTTTGTTGTAAAAGGCTTACAAAACGGAAGAAAGCTTGGATTTCCAACAGCAAATATTGAAATTTCAAATGAACAGCTTTTGCCTAAAGACGGAGTATATTGCTGTGAATGTAAGTACCTTGACAAAACTTTTGGAGCGGTTTTGAACATTGGAAAAAATCCTACATTTAGCGCAGAAAAAAGAACGGTTGAAGTTCACATAATTGACTATGACGGAAAACTCTATGGTGAAAAGCTTGATATTGATATTTATAGACGAATTCGTAATGAAATTAAGTTTGAAAGTATAGAAGAGCTTTCTAAACAAATAAGACTTGACAGAGAGCGTGTAATATCTTGGAGGGACGGTAAGTAATGTATATAGTAGCAGGTTTAGGTAATCCCGGTCGAGAGTATGATATGACAAGGCATAACATCGGCTTTCATTTCATAGACTATTTTGCAGATAAGCATAATGTAAAAGTAACTAAACTAAAATTTAAAGGTCTCTTTGGTGAAGCATTTATTTCGGGAGAAAAGGTGCTTTTTGTTAAACCGCAGACCTATATGAACCTGTCAGGAAACTGCATAGGTGATTTCTGTGATTTTTATAAAATCCCACCTGAAAACGTTATTATAATAAACGACGATGTAAGCCTTAACTGTGGTAATATTCGTATAAGACCAAAAGGCTCAGCAGGCGGCCATAACGGACTAAAATCAATTATCTACAGACTTTCTTCCGACGAGTTTTATAGAATTAAAATAGGAGTAGGAGCGGCACTTGAGGGAACAGACCTTGCAGACCACGTGCTTGGAAGGTTTTCAAAAAAAGAAATCCCTATACTTGAGGATTCCATTGTAAGAGCCGCGAAAGCCTGCGAGCTTATAATA
>JAZROS010000079.1:0-2346 GCA_045648825.1 Clostridia bacterium
GGGCATTTTGTTAAGGATAAAATCCTTCTCCAACATTATAAAGTCGGGAGCTTTACTGATAAAAGGCATAACAATTCTCCTCTAATGAAAAATTTTCCTCTCAAATCTGAAAAAAATTCAATATGCCTGTTGACATATTGAAAAATGTATGATAGTATAGTTTATTGTACTATGGTAATAAAATGGGTATATTATCCGCCATCGTTAGCTTCTTGAGTGATTATATCATATATAATTATAAAAATCAAGTGGCTTACAGAAATTTATATTTCCGTTTTATTCCAATAATTCAGACGAGGTGATAAAAGAATGGTGCATCAGGTTCAAATGGGCAAAAACACCAGGCTCAGTTACTCTAAAATCAATGAGGTTTTAGAAATGCCAAACCTTATCGAGGTGCAGAAGGATTCTTACAAATGGTTCTTGGAGGAGGGCTTAAAGGAAGTATTCCACGATATTTCCCCGATTAAAGACCACTCTGGACATTTGGTTTTGGAGTTCTTTGACTACCGCCTTGATTACAACCCCAAATATTCGGTAGAGGAGTGTAAGGAGCGAGATGCGAAATATGCTGCTCCGCTTCGCGTGAGTGTAAGACTCATAAATACCGAAACGGGCGAAATTAAAGAACAGGAGATTTTCTTGGGCGACTTCCCGCTGATGACAGAGCAGGGTACCTTTGTTATTAACGGTGCTGAGCGTGTAATTGTCAGCCAGCTGACACGTTCACCGGGAATTTACTACGAGTTTGACCGTGATAAGACAGGAAAGCCTCTTTATAATTCAACCGTAATACCATACCGTGGTGCGTGGCTTGAGTACGAAACAGACTCAAACGACGTTTTCTCAGTGCGTATTGACAGAACAAGAAAGATACCTGTAACCATTCTTATCCGTGCAATGGGAATTCAGACCAATGCAGAAATATTAGAGCTTTTCGGTGAGGACCCCAGACTTACAGCTACCTTTGAAAAGGACCCCACTGATAACAGAAACGATGCGCTTTTGGAAATCTATAAGCGCCTCCGTCCGGGTGAGCCGCTTAACGTGGAAAATGCGGAATCACTTATTACCAATATGTTCTTCGACCCGAAGAGGTATGATTTAGCAAGAGTAGGAAGATATAAGTTTGATAAAAAGCTTTCTCTTACCTCGCGTATAGTAGGCAAGGTTGCCGCTGACGATGTTATCGACCCGTCAACAGGCGAGGTTCTTGCAACAGCAGGCGAAGAACTTACCTATGATACAGTTCTTAAGATGGAGAATGTGGGTGTGAACTCTCTTGACGTTATTGTTGAGGAGCAGAGAGTCCGTATTCTTTCAAATGATATGGTGCTTATTTCGGAGTATGTTGATATTGACGTGTCCGACTTAAAGCTTAAGAAGGTAAGAAGAAAGGTGCTTGAGGATATTTTAAATAACCTTGAGGACGGCGACGACCTTTACGAAATTATAGCAAGCCGTGCAGACGAGCTTTCACCTAAGCATATTACGGTTGATGATATGATGGCATCAATCAACTATGTTATGAACCTCGCAAACGGCGTGGGTAGCATAGACGATATCGACCACCTCGGCAACAGAAGATTAAGAAGTGTGGGCGAGCTTTTGCAGAACCAGTTCAGAATAGGTCTTGCAAGAATGGAAAGAGTCGTAAGAGAGCGTATGACAATTCAGGATTTGGAGATTATCACACCGCAGACTCTTATCAATATCCGTCCGATTATAGCTACAATAAATGAGTTCTTCGGCTCATCACAGCTTTCACAGTTTATGGACCAGCCAAACCCCTTGGCAGAGCTTCGTCATAAGAGACGTATCTCCGCACTCGGACCAGGCGGTCTTTCAAGAGAACGTGCAGGCTTCGAAGTCCGCGACGTTCACTATTCACACTACGGCAGAATGTGTCCGATAGAGACTCCTGAAGGTCCGAACATCGGTCTTATTACTTCACTTGCAACCTTTGCACGTGTAAATGAGTACGGCTTTGTTGAGGCTCCTTACCGCAAAGTTGATAAGGAAAAAGGTGTAGTTACAGACGAGATTGTATATATGGCAGCTGATGAAGAGGATGAATATATCATCGCTCAGGCTAATGAGCCATTGGACAGCAAGGGACGCTTCCTCGATAAGCAGGTTGCAGCACGTTACCGTGATGAAATCCTTGAGGTTGACGGCAGCCGCATTGACTTTATGGACGTCTCACCCAGACAGCTTGTTTCGGTTGTAACAGCTTGTATTCCATTCCTTGAGAACGACGACGCCAACCGTGCGCTGATGGGCTCTAACATGCAGTGTCAGGCAGTTCCTCTTCTTACCACCGACTCCCCGATTGTCGGTACAGGT
>JAZROS010000080.1:0-8694 GCA_045648825.1 Clostridia bacterium
TAACATTCCCAACAGAGTACCACGCAGACAACTTAGCAGGCAAGGACGCTATGTTCAAGGTTAAAATCCACGAGCTTAAGAAGAAGGAATTGCCTGAGCTTGATGACGATTTCGCATCTGAAGTAAGTGAGTTTGAGACTCTTGATGAGTACAAGAACAGCATCAAGGAGCGTCTTTTGAAAGATGCAGAGAACAAGACCAAGACAGAAACAGAAAATGCTGTTGTTGAAAAGGCTTGCGAGAATGCAGAGGTTGACATTCCCAAAGCTATGATTGAGGCTCAGATTGACAATATGGTACAGGATTTTGCACAGAGATTACAGTATCAGGGTATGAACCTCGAAATGTATATGAAGTACACAGGCTCAACAGCTGAGTCATTCCGTGAGGGCTTTAGAGAGCAGGCCCAAAAGCAGACAAAGACAATGCTCGTTTTGGAAGCTATCTGCAAGGCTGAAAATGTTGACGTTACCGATGAGGAAGTTAACGACAAGATTGCAGAGATGGCTAAGATGTACAATATGGAGCTTGAAAAGCTTACAGAGCTTATCTCCGAAGGTGAGAAGAAGAGCATTGCAGACGATATTAAGATGAACAAGACTGTTGACCTTCTTGTTAACAAAGCAAAGATTAAATAATCAAAAACGTTTAGGGGGAAGCGTCTTCTGATTTCTAAACGAAAGGATTGAAAGTAAATGAGTTTAGTACCAATGGTAGTAGAGCAGACTGGCAGAGGAGAACGTTCCTATGACATCTTCTCACGTCTTTTAGAGGACAGAATTGTATTCCTCAGCGATGAGGTAAATGATGCAACAGCATCCTTGGTAGTGGCACAGCTTTTATATCTTGAAAGCCGCGACCCCGACAAGGATATTCAGCTCTACATCAACAGCCCCGGCGGCTCAATAACCGCAGGTATGGCTATTTATGATACGATGCAGTACATAAAGTGCGACGTATCTACAATCTGTGTGGGTATGGCGGCTTCTATGGGTGCATTCCTCTTGGCAGCAGGTGCTAAGGGTAAGAGATTTGCTCTTCCCAACAGCGAAATTATGATACATCAGCCTCTTGGTGGTATGCAGGGTCAGGCAACTGACATTCAAATCCACGCAGAGCGTATTATCAAAATGAAGAAGCATCTTAACGAAATTCTTGCCGAGCGCAGCGGTCAGCCGTTAGAGCAGGTTATGGCAGATACAGAACGTGATAACTTTATGAGCGCAGACGAGGCAAGAGCCTATGGTCTTATCGACGAGGTAATTGTTCCGAGAGCAAAATAATAAAGATGCCGAAAGGACAAAGAAATGGCAAAGAAAAATGATGAAAAAGAACGCTATTGCTCCTTTTGCGGCAAGTCGGAGCACGATGTCGAAAGACTCATAACAGGCTCGGGTGTTTATATCTGCAACAACTGTGTTACCTTATGTAATCAGATTATGCAGGACGAATACGGCCCTGCAACCGATATGCCCGATTTGACCGATTTGCCGAAGCCTGCCGAGATTAAGGCAGTGCTTGACCAGTATGTAATCGGTCAGGAGGATGCAAAAAAGATACTCTCCGTTGCGGTTTATAACCATTATAAACGTATAGAGCATCAAAATGCCGCAAATGACGTTGAACTTCAAAAGAGTAATATCCTGTTGGTAGGCCCTACCGGCTCGGGTAAAACCTTTTTGGTTCAAAACTTAGCAAGGATTTTAAATGTTCCGTTTGCAATAGCAGATGCCACCTCACTTACCGAGGCAGGCTATGTTGGCGAGGACGTAGAAAATATCCTTTTAAAGCTTATTCAGGCGGCAGATTATGATATTGAAGCGGCAGAGCGCGGTATAATCTACATCGACGAGATTGACAAGATTGCAAGAAAGTCGGAAAATGTATCTATTACCCGTGATGTCAGCGGTGAGGGTGTTCAGCAGACACTTCTTAAGGTACTGGAGGGTACAGTTGCTTCCGTTCCGCCCAATGGCGGCAGAAAGCATCCGCATCAGGATTTTATCCAGATTGATACAACCAATATTCTGTTCATATGCGGCGGTGCATTTGACGGAATAGAAAAGATAATAGGCGACCGTGTCGGCAAAAAGGCTTTGGGCTTTGGTGCAGAGATTGAAAGCCGCAAGGACGCAAATATCTCCGAGCTTTTAAAGCAGCTTATACCGCAGGATTTGCTCAAATTCGGACTTATACCCGAATTTATAGGCAGACTTCCTGTTGTGGCAAAGCTTGACCAGCTTGACAAAGCCGCTTTGGTGGATATTTTAACCAAGCCAAAGAATGCTTTGATTAAGCAGTACAAGGTTTTGATGGACTTTGACGGTGTTGAGCTTGTTGTCGAGGACGATGCTCTTGAGGCAATAGCCGAGCTTGCACAAAAGCGAAATACAGGCGCAAGAGGTCTTCGTTCTATTATCGAGGAGGCAACTACCGACGTTATGTTTGCCGTTCCGTCGGACAAGTCGGTTAAAAAGTGCATCATCACAAAAGACTGTATCGAAAACAACACACCGCCGACGCTTATCCGTGAGGATAACAGCAAATACGCATAATTTTAAAGGGGCAGGTTAAACCTTGCCCCTTTTTAAGACTCTTTTAAGGGGGCATAAAAAATGTTAGTATCTAAAAACCTATCAACAAACGGTGAAAATCATCTTGTAATCGGGAAAAATGATGCCGTTTCTCTGGCAAAGGAGTTCGGTACACCGCTTTATGTCATAGACGAGGACTTAGTCCGTGAAAACTGCCGTACCTACAAAAATGCTATGGACAAGTATTATGACGGAAAAGGCTTGATTTTGTATGCAAACAAGGCACTTTGTACCCTTTTTACCTGTCGTGTTATGGCAGAGGAAGGGTTAGGACTTGACGTGGTGTCGGGTGGCGAGCTTTATACTGCAATTAAAGCCGGCTTTCCAATGGAGAAAATCTGTTTCCACGGCAACAACAAGACTCCCCAAGAGCTTGAACTGGCAGTCGAAAACGGCATAGGACACATTGTTGTAGACAATGACTATGAGCTTGATTTACTTGACACGATTGCCGCAAAGCTTGGAAAAGTGCAGGATATTATGTTCCGCATAAAGCCGGGCGTTGATGCACACACTCACAGCTTTGTACAGACGGGACAGATTGACTCAAAGTTCGGTGTTGCTTTGGAGAACGGAGAGGCTTTTGAGATTATAAAAAAGGCTTCTCAGATGTCTAATGTAAGAGTTACTGGCGTTCATTGTCATATAGGCTCGCAGATATTTGATATTGAGCCGTTTTTAAAGGCTGCCGATGTGATGATGAATTTTATCGGCGATATTAAGGACAAGCTCGGGCTTGAAATAGACGAGCTTAACTTAGGCGGCGGCTACGGCATAAGATATGTACAAAGCGATGACCCGATTGAATACGACAACTACATCAAGCACGTTTCCGAGGTTGTAAAGACTGTGGCTAAAGAACGTAATGTAAAGCTTCCGTTTATCTATATGGAGCCGGGCAGGTCTATTGTTGCACCTGCAGGAGTTACCCTGTACACCGTAGGCTGTGTAAAGGATATAAAGAATGTAAGAAAGTATATATCAGTTGACGGTGGAATGGCTGATAATCCCAGATACATTATGTACGAGTCGGAGTATACTGCTGTTGTTGCAAACAACGCAAATGCCACCCCCACCGAAACTGTTACAATAGCAGGTAAATGCTGTGAGTCGGGTGATATTCTTATTAAGGATACAATGATGCCCGAAATCAAGGTTGGTGATACCCTTGCAGTTTTGGCAACGGGTGCATACAACTACTCAATGGCGTCAAATTATAACCGCATCCCCCGTCCTGCAATGGTTGCCGTATCAAGCGGCAAAGCAAAGCTTGTGGTAAAACGTGAAACCTACGAGGATTTATTAAGAAACGATTTGTAAAAAAATGCTGTTGCATATGTAATATGCAACAGCATTTTTATTTAATTCCACTCATTTTTTCATATGCCATAACAGCGGCTTCTTCGCTGATGGTGCAGCCCATCTTATAAATGGGTGTCTTTCCTATAACAACATCGAGTGTGTCTAAAAGAAGTCCCATCTGTTTTTCCTCTGACGGTCTTATCGTCTGATTAAGAACTTTTACAATAGCCTCCGCTTTTGACATTTCCTCTATATGATTATAGCTATCACGCTCTAAGAAGCATATTCCTGCAAGCTCGGCTGAGGCATTTATATTAAGGTCGGTTTTTCCGCTCCACGGAGTGCCGTAAACCTTGATTCCATCATCAAAAATTCTGATAGCAGGCTTATCGTCATTTAGAATCTCAGCCCTGTCGCCAAAATGCTTGAGCCAAAGCGATGTATGAGTCGATTTTCCCGTACCGCTCGCTGCTGAGAAAAGATATGCTTTCCCATCCATCATAACCGCAGATGCGTGCAAAAGTAAACCGTCAAAATTGATAAGCGCATCGTAAAAGAACGAGCCGGTCCAAATATACTCACACTGGTCTGCGTCCAAGTGCGGATTTTCCGCTATCTTATCGCTTATGTATTTGTCGGAAAGATGGATAGTTATATTCGGTTTTACTCTTTCGTCTGTCTTATATGCTGCCGCTTGCTTTACAAGTCTTTCGTATTTATAACCAAGGTCGACATACAGATCGACAATTTTATGCATACTCATACAATCCCTCCATTTTCCATTATACTGACATTGATTACCTGTGTCAATACAGGTAACCAAAATTTAACATTTCAAAATTCCTGACACAACTCTGTCGTTACCCGCAAGGTCTTTTATAACCTTAACATTATCAAAGCTCTTATTCATAAGCTTGGAAACCTCTTCCCCCTGATCAAAGCCTATCTCAAATGCAAGAAGCCCCTTTTCATTTAAGAGTCTGGGTGCTTTTTCTATAATAGTCCTATAGAACTTAAGTCCGTCCCCGCCTCCATCCAAGGCAAGATGCGGCTCATAAAACTGTACCTCACGCATAAGCGTGGGAATTACATCTGTGCGTATATATGGGGGATTGGATACTATAACATCATATTTACCGGGCAGGCTATCGGATAGTATGTCAGCTTTTACAAACTCTGCTCTTTCTGAAAGTCCAAGCTTTTTAGCATTTCTTTTGGAAAGCTTGAGTGCAGAGTCGGATATATCCACACCTCGCAGGCAAACCCTGCTATTCAGGTATGCTATCGACAATCCAACACAGCCGCTGCCACAGCCGATGTCAAGTAACGTCGCACCATTTTTATTAAGGTGTTTAAGCACTGTTTCCACAAGAGTTTCTGTGTCGGCACGGGGTATTAAAACATCCTTTGCCACCTCAAACTCTATACCCATAAACTCCTCAGTACCTAATATATATTGAAGTGGCTCACCGTTTATGCGGCGTAATGCCGCAGCCCTCACCATTTCAACTTTATCAGCTTCGACCTCTTTTGTATGTGAGAGCACCAAATCCATCGGCGACATTTTAAGTATACTTCTAACAATAAGATGCGTCTCGAACATATGATTTTCTATATTCGCCATCGCCCTTGCCGTTTCGGTCAAAAGCTCACGGATTACCATTGGTCATCCTCCGAATTCTCAGGTATAACTGCTTTCATAGAATTGATTGCAACCTCAATCTGACTGTCATCAGGCTCACGGGTGGTAAGTCTCTGCAGCCAAAGTCCAGGCTTGGTAAGCGCTTTAACACAGCCCTTTTGATGTCTGCCTGCAAGCTTTATAACCTCATATGAAAGACCTGCTACTACAGGCAAGAGTGCAAGCCTCATAACCATTCTTAAAAGAACTCCCGTCCTCGGCAGAAGTGAAAAGAGAATTATACTTATAATCATTACAAAAAGCAGAAAGCTTGTTCCGCATCTTGGGTGAAAACGTGTATGCTTTTTAACATTCTCTACTGTAAGCTCCTCGCCGCTTTCGTAGCAGGCGATAGTCTTATGTTCTGCTCCGTGGTACTCAAAAACCCTCTTAATATCGGACATCTGCGATACAAGAGCCATATATCCGAGAAAAATCGCCATACGGACAATTCCCTCGCAAACACTTGTAAATACACGTGTTCCTGCAGCTCCTGCAAAGGGTGTCAGCGAAAAGAGCCATTCAATACCTCTTGTAACCACTGTAGGTAAAAGTATAAAGAGTCCTATGCTCATAACAATGGACAGTGCAATCGAAAAATAAATCACAACATCCTTTATCTTGTCCCCTAATTTATCCTCTAACCAGCGGTCAAACTTACTCTCCGATTCCTCTTCGTCCTCAAGGTCGATAAACTCCGCCGAGTACATAAGCGCCTTCATCCCGATTACAAGACTGTCGACAAAATTCACACAGCCCCTTATTATCGGCAATTTGCAAAACTTAGGACGGGTTTTTGAGCCGTTTTCATCGATACGGCATTCTATTTCGCCGTCGGGTTTTCTTACCGACATTGCCGTTTTAAACGGGCCTCGCATCATTACGCCCTCTAATATGGCCTGACCTCCTATTGAGGTTATATGTTCTTTACTCATTTTTTAATCCCTTTCTCATATTTTAACACCAGCAGAAGCACGGAAAAACTCTTCCCCCGCAACAAAACCGAGAACAGCACCAGCTTCCTACACATAGTGCAAGAGGACTTATTCTCATACCATAGTCATAAAAAACGGTACTTCTTCTGGAAAAGTTCTCACCCGCATTCTGATACTCCGTATTTGTCGGGTCCATTCTGCGAGCAGTATCAAAATTCTCCTTCGCCGTCTGATACCAGCCGCGGTTCATATATATTACACCCTTTAAGTAATACCACTCTGCCGTTTTGGGAAGCCTTTCAAGCATTTGCTCCGCAGCATCTGTCATACCCATTGTAATAAGCATCCGTACGCTTTGAAAGCTAACTTCAAAATTTCCGCCGTAGCTTCCGTAACCGCCATATCCGCCGTAACTTTTTGCTGTGTTTTCCTGCGGTTTTGCCTTTCCCGTTATTATGTCGTAGGCAAGATTTATCTCCTTTAGCTTTTCGCTCGCCTCATCAGCAAGCGGAGAATTGGCATAACGGTCAGGATGGTATTTCTTAACCAGATTTCTGTATGCTTTTTTTATGGTTTCCTCATCATCATTTGGACTTACGCCCAGAACTTCATATGGGTTCATACCCTCTTTTTCCTTTCCTTGCCCGCTTGAACTTCGGAAAGTCTTGCAGGCAGTCCGATATAGATTATATTTTCCAACAGACTTTTGTATCTTTTTATATTAAGCAAATCAAATGCCGCAGCCGCCTCTGCTAATGTGAATTTTAAAAGCTCTGTAATTTCTCTGCCGCGTTGTCTTTTGATTTCATCTGCGGAAGTTCCGTCAGCAAATGGGTTATAACTACCCTTTTTAATATCGTGTTCAAGGTCTGCATATGCGTCGGTAAGGTAAATCCAGCGTCCTAAATTGTACCCCAGCCAGTAAAGTGTCTTTTTCTCCTTCTCAGGCGCAGGCGAAAGGGAGAACATATCACCGCATAATTTAGCAAAGCAGTCTGCCGCCGCATCGGGATTTTTAATATTCTTCTCCTCTATTTTAGCTAAAGCCGCAAGCGAGCTTTCCACAGCAAATCTTGCTTCGTCAATATCCTTTATATCCTCTTTTATCAGTTTGTTGACAAAATTATACATCGGTTTTTTCTCGTCCCGTGCATCATCGTCTATCTTTGCTTTAATAAGAATAATACTCATATCCGCACTGTAGGAAATTCCATCAGACAAAATATTCTGTGTGGGCTTCAAAGGGTGCATAGGACACCTTACGTTCTTTTCTGTCTCCGGCTCTTTTTCCAAAAGAGCTGAAATTAGGATTGCAAGAAAGGTCATATCATAACTCAGCGATAGCCTTGAAACTTGCGACCTTTTGCCCATTTCACGACACAGCGAGCAGTAAAAACTGCGAAAAATTTCAATATCCTCTTTTGAAAGCGCCTCGGGTGCAGGTACAATATATCCAAACACAGTGCCTACCTCCCCATTATTATTATTCTATTTTATTATACCCTTTTACCGTCGGTTTTTCAACCATTTTGACCGATAAACTTAAAAGTTTTAACTTTGTTCATAAAATTCAGGGCGGATTTTGTCGCATAATTTTTGAAAACAAGTCTTATACTTCGACAAAAAATTCACCTCTCCTCTGTTACAATAATACTGTAATACACTATCAAGCGGTGATGAAATTGACAATATACATAGATTTAGTCTTTTTAATAAACTTCTTCGGCGATTTTTTGTGTTTATGGCTTTCCTCAACCGTTTACCGCAGAATTTCAGCAGGACGTAGGGTACTTTGCGCAGTTTTAGGCGGATTGTACGGTGTAGCGGCAGTTTTGCCCGAGCTATCCTTCCTGACAAGTATTGCTGCAAAGCTGGTCGGTGCAGCAATACTTGCTGCGGTGGCGTATTTCCCAGCAAATGCAAGGGAAATAATACGCAGTGCGGCAGTATTTTGTATGTCATCAATGCTTCTTTGCGGCGGCGTCCAGTTAGCCTCCACAAATCTTACTCTTTGTCGCCTTCTTTTGACACTTTTTGGCGCATCGTGCCTTATAGTATGCGGACTTTCTCTTATAAAATCACGTATATATTCACGCTATCTCCCCTGCGAGCTTAGTTGTTCAGGCAGAAAAATTCGTCTAAACGGCTTTTATGACAGCGGAAACCGTCTTACCTTCGGCGA
>JAZROS010000081.1:0-5642 GCA_045648825.1 Clostridia bacterium
GCTCGGACACGGAATATAGCTTGTACCGCGTTTTTGCCTTGTTTCATTGCCCTTGCCTGTAATAAGAACAAGACTCGGCGCATCTTCCTCGCAAATTGCCTTTCTGATAGCCTCGCCACGGTCGGTTTCAATTTCATATACACAGCCTTCTGCCGCCACAAACTCTGCTATCTCACGACAAATCTTGTCAACAGGCTCTTCCCCTGCATCTTCCTCCGTAAGAAACACCTTATCGGAAAATTTGCCCGAAATCTCGCCCAAATCCTTACGTCTGTTCTGAGCCTTATTTCCAGGACAGCCAAATACTGTATAAATCTTTCTGTTCGGGAACTCTTTCATAACCGACTCAAACAGGTTTTCAAAGCTCATTTTGTTATGGGCATAGTCAACAATTACAATCACCTTGCTGTCAGCATTAGTATAGACTTCCATACGACCGTCAGAACGTGCTTTCATAAGTCCTGCATAGATATGCCTTTGAGGAACACCAAGAGCAATACAGATTGCAATCGCGGCAAGCGCATTTTGAACATTGAATAAGCCTGGGATTGTCAGAGTAAACTCTCCGTCAAACTCAGAAGTTCTTACATTAAATACTGTATCGCTTCCTGATTTTCTTATGTTATAGCCGTAAACATCAGCTTTTTCGTCGGAGCTTGAAAATGTTATTACCTTCTTCGCATTTTTAGCAGCTTTTACAACATCATCTGTCCGTTCTCCATCAAGACAGATACAAGCCGTCTTTGACTGTGAGAACAATCTTAGCTTGGAGGCAAAATAGTCTTCGAAATCAGGGTGTTCAACCGAGCTTATATGGTCATATCCAATATTAAGATAGCAACCCACATCAAAGGTTACGCCCGAAACTCTGCCATACTTAAGAGCCTGACTTGAAACCTCCATAGTCATATATTTAATACCGCTTTTTGCCGCATTGTCAAAATGCTTGTGAAGCTCAATAGGCTCAGGAGTAGTTAGGTGAGATTCGAAATTTTCCACACCGTCATAAGTATCAATGGACGAAATGACGCCCGACCTTGGTTTCCCCTCCGCCTTCATATATTCATCAAAAATATAGCGCATAAAATATGTGGTAGTAGACTTGCCTTTTGTTCCTGTGATGCCCACAAGTCCGATTTTATCCCATGCCTGCTCATAGAACATATCGGCAATAAGCGGGATAGCCGCTCTTACATCATTTACAAGGATATAATCGCAGTCAACGTCCATCTTTCGTTCTGCAATATAGCAAACTGCACCTTTACTAATGGCATCATTCAGGTACTCGTCCCTAAAGTGTGCACCCTTACAGATAAAGAGTGTACCCTCTATTATATCCTGAGAATTATATGATATATGCGAGATTTCGCAATCGGATGATATACTTTTTTCTGAAATCAGGTTGTTTTCATCAAGCAGTTTGATATAATTGCTAATTTTGTATCTCATGTTTTATCTCCTTTGTAATCAGGTTACTTGTGGCTATTATGTTCTTTCTATCTCAACCGTTTCTACCGAGATTGTCGGTTTCATAGTTTCTTCGCTTTCCCATACAAATACCTTTGCATAAGCCGCGCTTTCATTATCTCTAAGCTTTGCACACATCATTTCACTTTCGTACATCATTGATGCCGCCACGCAATCAAGCATATTCCCTTCTGAATCGTAGATTGCAACCTTCACGCACTTTGTTTCGTCTGCATCTATCACAAAATCAACATTCCCCTCACCTTCATCGACTGTCGTAAGTAATCTGAACGGAAGTCCGTTTTCTTTAGCATATACTTGCGTGGTTGAATTTGCATTGCCGTACAAAGTTGCCGATGTACCTGCAAACATACTAGGATTGATTGCATAATCATCACTATACACCCTTATATCAGTCATGCCGGTACATCCCGCGAATGCTGCATCAATAGCAGTAACAGACGCCGGAATTTTTATAGACTTTAAATTTAAACACGCATCAAAAGCATGAAAATATATACTTGTTACTGTATCGGGTATTATAATATTTTCCAAGTTCTCACAACAGGTGAATGCATATTGACCTATACGTTTAACACCATAAGGTATTATATATGATGTTCCATTCTTTTTTGCAGGATATTTTTTTAATATAGATTTTTCATAATCAAACAAAACTCCATCAACCGCTTTAAAATATTTATTGTCTTCATCAACAATAATATTATTTAATTCAACGCATCCAAGAAAAGCGTAATCATCAATATTAACCACACTGCTGTGTACCGTAATACTTGCCAGCTTATAACAACTAACGAACGCATAGTTCCTTATGTTTGTTACATTCTCGGGTATTATAAGCTCTGTTATAAGCTCACCATTGACATATAAATCATGTGCATACAATAAAGGATTTGAAGAAAAGTTGTCAAAAGCCATATTGCACCATGCAGACAAATCCGCTATATCAACCCTTTTTAATTCAGCGCACCTATCAAAAGCATGCATTCCGATTGTTTTAACACTTTTGGGAATAGATATACCCGTTAAGCTTTCACATCCCTCAAAGGCACAAGCGCCAATATAGGTTACATCACCCATAATCGTTACATCTGCTAACGCTCTGCAGTCATAAAACGTATCAGATCCAATACGTGTTACGCTCTTTGGAAGTGTTATACTTTTCAAAGCATAACACTCAAAAAATGCTCCATCTCCTATATAGGTTAAACTATCAGGTAAGTTAACGTTTACCAAATTGTTGCACCCTTCAAAAGCATAATCACCTATGTATGTTACATCGCCAAGGATACGCACTTCCGTCAAAGATTTACAGTCCAAAAACATTTCTTCCCCAATATACGTTACACCATTGGGAATTGCTATATTCTTCAAGCTATAACACCCAACAAATATCCCATCTCCCATACCTGTTAAACTATCAGATATAGTGATATTTTCTAAATTATCACACCATGCAAATGCACCCTCGCCTATATGCGTTATACCATCCGGCACTGTTACGCTTGTTATGCCAGAACAACTCCAAAAAGACTCATCGCCTATCGCAGTTACCGGATAATTACCAAGTGTTGAAGGAATCATAATATTTCCTGAAGCAGCACTATCAAAACTCACAATTGTCGCTTTACCATCTTCAACAATATATTCGTAATATCCATCATATTCTGCACTGACTACAACATTAAAACATAGCATTATCGCAAATATTACAAATATTGCCAAAGCACTCTTTCTCATACTTCTTCTCCTTTATACCATTTCTCTTAGTTCTTTGCCGCAGCTTAAAATCGACCTTTCGCAAAGAACCTCCAATGCGTCTGTATAAAAATCTGTAAGACCTGCTGTTTCACGAAATACCGACAGCTCCGTGCAGGCAAGAATTGCTCCATCGCAGCCGTTTGCCTTTATATAATGATGTATTTCCCTAAAATCCTCTTCATTGCCCGGAAAACCTTTTTTAATCTGCTCATATATGATTTTCATAACAAGCTTCTGAGTATTTTCATCAGGTGCAACATATTCAATCCCCTCTGCAAGAATTTCCTTTTCGTAAATACCCGTCATAATTGTGCCGTCAGTCGCAAGCACGCACACCTTTTTGCGTCCGAGTGCTTTTACATACTTTGCGGTTTCTCTTATCATATTTATAATGGTTACGCTTGTACTCTTTTGCAATTCATCATAGAAATAATGTGATGTATTACACGGAATAGCAATCGCCACAGCACCTGATTTCTCCAGAAATTCTACGTCCTTTTTTAAAAGAGAGAGTACCTTATCTGTATCTCCGCTTTTGATTGCGGCAGTTCTGTCAGGCATTGATGCATGATTAAGTATTATCATATCAAGATGCTCCTGATCACACTCCGCATCGGTACGGTCAATTATTCTGCGATATAAAAGGTCGGTTGCAGCAGGACCCATACCGCCGATTATTCCAAGCATTCCCATTATTTTCCCTCCGGTTAATTTATTTTGCGAGGTAGGTCTTAAATTTCTTATAATGTCCTAATTGCGATTTGATAAGTCTTAAAATACGTTCCGCATCGTTATCCTCAGAAAACCATAGCGGGTTTACATATTTTCTGTCCCTGATAAGCTTTTTCATCTTAGCCTTAAAAGCCGGTGCATACTTAAATGCAACACCCTTAGGCACAACCATCCAAAGATGCTCATTTCTCGAAATATCCTCGGGTATAGGATTATTATAAACAAAGTCCTCGACAAAAAGCTTTGCAATATTATGACCCGATCCTGTTACATAGAAATTTGACCTGCCCTGTCTGGTATTTATCTCAAACGCCTTGTATTTTCCATCACGGCTATCATATTTAATATCAAAATTTGAAAAGCCTGTATAGTTAATATCTTCTAAAAGTGCTTTGAATTTTCTATAAAGCTCAGGATTATCCTCAGTTATAATTACTGCGTGATTGCCAATTCCGTAAGGAGTATGCTCCTCTAATAGAACGTGGCCTAAGCACATCATTCTAACCGATGCGTTTTTATCCGAATAGCTGGTAAGAACACGCATATTAGTGTCATCACCCGGCACAAATTCCTGTACTATCATATGATCGGTATAGCCCGCCTCATAGGTTTTGTTAAGAGTGTCCTGAAGCTCCTCAAGGCTGTCGAGCAAAAACACCTTTTTCTGTCCCTTAAACTTATGCTCATAGTACATAACCTGATTTGCCGGCTTTAGTATATACGGAGCCTCGAAAGGCGGCTCGGCATTCTTGTAAGTTTCCTCCGACGTTACATAGGTATGCGGATAGTCAATTCCGTGCTTTTCGCAAAGCTCGTAAAAACACTCCTTATCCATCAGTGAATCAAGAAAAGCATAATCCGCATACGGAACAATTACGTTTTCCAAAAGCTTATCTCTGCTTGTTGCAATAGCTTTTACATAGCTGTCGCCGCAGCCTATGGCAAGAATTTTCTTGTCGGTATTCTTAGCCGCATATTCATTTAAAACTGCAGTCAAAATCTCAGGTGTATCAAGCTTGTCCACCTTGTCAAAATCAATCATCTTCGAACGGTAACAAGGGCCTTGTAAGGCTTTGCCAAACCCTTTTGATTTTACCTTATATTCCTCGTAAAACGCACGCGCAACACTATAAACATTTATATCGTTCCCGAACAGTACGGGAATAAAGTCCTTTTCAACAAAATTCATTTGTAACACTTCCCTAAAGTTATTTTATATTAGACAAATACGAGTTCTTCATATACAACGAGTCTTCTGCCTGCGTTCCCGCAGATTCACAAATGATAGTCGGCTCCCAGCCACGCTCATACAAAAGCTCGCCCAAAGGCTCAAAAAACGGGCCATAAACCTCGTCCTCAAAAGTCAAATGCTTTTTCTCACCGCCCGGTGTGGTGTACTCAATCTTGGAAAAATGGCTGTGGAAAATCTTTGCTCTGTCCTCGCCAAGCTTGTCTGTCATTTTGTCAAGAATTAGTGCATAATCAGCTTTGGTTTTGATACCGCCAAACGTTCTCGCATTAAGGTGCCCGAAATCTATACAAGGCAAAAAGCTGTCATCAACTCGGCACAATTCCATAACCTCGTCCAAATCGCCAAGCTGATTTATCTTGCCCATCGTTTCGATACAAAGATGTATATTATCAAGTCCCGCCACTTTCAT
>JAZROS010000082.1:0-9581 GCA_045648825.1 Clostridia bacterium
CCACAACAGGTGATACTCTTTGTGATGAAAAGCACCCAATTATCCTTGAGTCTATGGACTTCCCTGAGCCGGTTATCCGTGTTGCTATAGAGCCTAAGACTAAGGCTGGACAGGAAAAGATGGGTATTGCACTTCAGAAGCTTGCTGAAGAAGACCCGACATTTAAGACTTATACTGACGAGGAAACAGGTCAGACAATTATCGCAGGTATGGGTGAGCTTCACCTTGAGATTATCGTTGACCGACTCCTCAGAGAATTTAAGGTAGAGGCTAACGTTGGTGAACCTCAGGTATCTTACAGAGAGGCTATCAGAAAGCCGGTTGACGTTGAGCACAAGTATGCTCGTCAGTCAGGTGGTAAGGGTCAGTACGGACACGTATTGATGAAGATGGAGCCGCTTGAGGAAGGTAAGGGTTACGAGTTTGTTAACGCAGTTGTCGGCGGTGCTATTCCTAAGGAATATATTCCGGCAGTAGATGCAGGTGTACAGGGCGCTATGCAGTCAGGTATTCTTGCAGGTTACAACGTAGTTGATGTAAAGGTAACACTTTACGACGGTTCTTACCACGAAGTCGACTCTTCAGAAATGGCATTTAAGATTGCCGCTTCTATGGCGTTTAAAGAGGGTATGAAGAAGGCTGATCCTGTTATCAAGGAGCCGATTATGCTTGTAAACGTTATTATGCCTGATGAGTACCTTGGCGATGTTATGGGCGACCTTAACTCACGTCGTGGTATGATTCAGAAGATGGAAGCACTCTCAGGTGCACAGAGAATCACAGCTATGGTTCCGCTTTCAGAGATGTTCGGTTACGCAACTGAGCTTCGTTCAAGAACACAGGGCCGTGGTCAGTACACTATGGAGCCTTCACACTATTCTGAAGTACCTAAGTCAATACAGGATAAGATTGTAAACGACCGTACAAAGAATTAAAATATTTTTCAAGTAAATTTCATAAAAAGACTTGATTTTTACGGTAAAAGATTGTAAAATATAAAGTAATTGGTTAATAATCCAAAACTAAAGGAGGAAATTAAAATGGCAAAGGCAAAATTTGAAAGAAATAAGCCCCACGTAAACATTGGTACCATTGGTCACGTTGACCATGGTAAGACAACTCTTACTGCAGCTATCACAAAGGTGCTCTCACTTAAGGGTCAGGCTGAGTTCTCAGCTTACGACAACATCGATAAGGCTCCTGAAGAGAGAGAAAGAGGTATTACTATCTCTACAGCTCACGTTGAGTATGAGACAGACAATCGTCACTATGCTCACGTTGACTGCCCGGGACATGCTGACTACGTTAAGAACATGATCACAGGTGCTGCTCAGATGGACGGCGCTATCCTCGTTGTTTCTGCTGCTGACGGCCCCATGCCCCAGACAAGAGAGCACATCCTTCTTTCACGTCAGGTTGGCGTTCCTTACATTGTAGTATTTATGAACAAGGCTGACCAGGTTGACGACCCCGAACTTCTCGAGCTCGTTGAAATGGAAATCAGAGACCTTCTTAATGAGTATGAGTTCCCCGGCGACGATACACCTATCGTAACTGGTTCAGGTCTTGGCGTTCTTGAGTCAACATCAACAGACCCGAATGCTCCTGAGTATGCTTGTATCCTTAAGCTTATGGACGAAGTTGACGCTTACATCCCGACACCTGAGAGAAAGGCAGATCAGCCGTTCTTGATGCCTATCGAGGATATCTTCTCAATCACAGGCCGTGGTACAGTTGCTACAGGTAGAGTTGAGAGAGGTCAGCTTAAGCTTTCAGAGGAAGTTGAAATCGTTGGTCTTACAGACGAGGCTAGAAAAGTTGTTGTTACAGGTATCGAGATGTTCAGAAAGCTTCTTGACTACGCTGAAGCAGGCGACAACATCGGTGCACTTCTCCGTGGTGTTCAGAGAACAGAGATTGAGCGTGGACAGGTTCTTGCTGCTCCTGGTTCAATTCATCCGCATACAAAGTTCAAGGGTGAGGTTTACGTTCTTACTAAGGAAGAAGGCGGCCGTCATACACCGTTCTTCAACAACTACAGACCTCAGTTCTACTTCAGAACAACTGACGTTACTGGTGTTATCGAGCTTCCGCAGGGCACAGAGATGTGTATGCCTGGCGACAACGTAAAGATGTCTGTTGAGCTTATCACACCGATTGCTATCGAGAAGGGTCTCCGTTTCGCTATCCGTGAGGGTGGTAGAACAGTTGGTTCAGGTGTCGTATCTGAAATCGACGAATAATTCCCGTCTTAGATAATATGTAATAATTATGCGATTTCCGCAAAAGCGGAAATCGCATTTTTTTAAGTAAAAAAATAAAGAGCTATGTAGCTCTTTATTTGGTATATACTGTTTTCCCGTTTATAATAGTTAGTACATTTTCTGACATAAAATCAAGTGGATGGGAGTCAAATAATGCAAAATCAGCATCAAGTCCTTCCTTAATTAAACCAACTTTATCATTGATATAGCAATTATTGGCTGCATTTGATGTTATTGCAAGTAATGCTTTTTCTCTGTCCATACCATTCTTAACTGCAAGCTGTGCCATAAGTCTTAAATTCCCTATGGTAATTTCGGGGTGGTCTGTTATAATTGCTACACTAACGCCTTTGTCAGAAAGAGTCTTGTATATTGGAAAACCAAGACTTTGTAGCTCAGGCTTGCTTCTGTCGGTAAGAGTTGGACCTAACATAACCGGTACATTTTTATTTGCAAGAATATCGGAAATCACTTCTCCGTCTGTACAATGCTCTATTGTAACGTTGATGTCAAATTCTTTAGCTAATCTCAATGCGCTGCAAATGTCATCCGCACGGTGTGCGTGGATTTTTGCGGGAATTTCCTTTCGTATAAGAGGGAGCAGAGCATCATTTTTCATATCAAAATCAACCTTGTCCCCGTCTTCTTCGGAAGAATACAGCGAGTTTGAGTAATCTCTTGCCTTATATAATGCCTCTCGTATAAGAGCCATTGTGCCCATTCGTGTAAGCGGTGCCTCGTCCTTGTCTGAATAAATCATTTTGGGGTTTTCGCCAAGTGCAATTTTTATTGCGACGGGTGCTTTGACGACCATATCATCTACGCATATTCCCGACGTTTTGATTGCGGCAAACTGCCCTCCGATTGGATTAGCACTGCCTGGACCGGTTACCACGCAGGTAACACCTGCACATCTTGCCTCGTGAAATCCACGGTCAAAAGGATTTATTGCATCAATAGCTCTAAGGTGTGGCATAATGGGGTCAGAGTCTTCGTTCCCGTCATCACTTTCAGCCCCTTGAGAATCGCCTACCATACCCAAATGACAATGCGCATCAATTAACCCAGGTGTGAGGTACCCGCCTTTTGCATCTATTATTTCCGTGTTTTCGGGTATCTCGCCGTTTATACTGATAATTTTATCTTCAAACAAGACATTTCCCTTTATAAAGCTGCCGTCAGCAGTCATAATATTTGCATTTATAATTGCAGTCATTTTTAAAAATACCTTTCGGGATTATAAAGATTTAATGTAGTTTATTGCAGATGTTGCTGCTATTGCACCATCAGCAGCAGCGGTTATAATCTGTCTTAGCGGTGTGTTTCTAACATCACCTGCTGCGTACACTCCTGCAATACCGGTAGACATATGCTCGTCGCAGATAATACTGTCGTCTGCTGCTGTCTTTACGTTGTTTTTCAAAAGATCAATTTCCGGTATACGACCAATCGCAATAAAAACTGCATCTGTGTTTAAAACATCGACTTTTCCTGATAGATTATTTATTGTAACAACAGACTTAACAGAAACGTCGCCCTGTATTTTTTCAACACGTCTGTTTGTTAGAATTTCTATTACAGGATTGGCTTTAGCCTTTTCCAAAAGAACCTTGTCTGCTCTAAAATTCTCTGAACGGTGAATGATATAAACCTTACTGCACAATCCGGAAAGATAGAGCGCATCTTCGAAAGCAGTATTACCGCCGCCGACTACAGCTGCAGTTTTTCCTTTGGAAAAAGCGCCGTCGCAGGTGGCACAATAAGATACGCCTGCTCCTGCTAATTCAGCCTCTCCCTGAACGCCAAGCTTTCTTGGCTTTGCGCCTGTTGCAAGAATAATAGTACGTGCTTCGTATATGTTCCTTCTTGCCACAAGCTTTTTAACAGGTGCACTGATATTTTCTATCGTGCGTATATTTTCTGTTTTAAATTCGCAGTCAAACTGTTGGGCGTGTGAGTGCATTTTGCCTGATAGCTCTATTCCGTTTATGGATGGGAAGCCGAGGTAGTTATCCACATCAGAGGTGTAATTCACCTGACCTCCAAAGCCTGTCCCCTCAAAGACAACCGTTTTCATACCGCCCCTTGCGGCGTAGATTGCAGCGGATAAGCCTGCAGCACCGCCGCCTATTATTGCAACATCATATATCATTAAAATCTTACCTCTTCAATAATGTATCTGGGTCTGCGTTTAACTTCCTTGTACATTTTACCGATATATTCACCTATCAAGCCTAATGACACAAGCTGAACACCGCCGATAAACCATATTGACATCATAATTGATGCCCAACCGGAGTCGGTATGACCGGCAAATTTCTGTACGAGAGTATATATCGCCATTAGAATAGCAATAATGCAGGCGATTGCACCCATTGCACTTATAAGACGAATAGGTGTTACAGAAAAAGATGTTATTGCATTGAACGCGAAAGAAAGCATCTTTTTTAAGGGATATTTAGACTCGCCCGCAAAACGCTCTGCTCTTTCGTAATATACTGTATCAGATTTATAGCCGACAAGCGGAACCATACCTCTTAAGAAAAGATTAACCTCCGAAAACTCAGAAAGTGCATTAAGTGCACGTTCGCTCATCAATCGATAGTCAGCGTGGTTGTATACCATATTAACGCCAAGACCTTGCATCATCTTATAAAAAAGCTCTGCAGTTGTTCGTTTGAAAATTGTGTCTGTTTCTCTTTTTGAACGTACTCCGTAAACAACATCGCAGCCTTCCTGATACTTTTTCACCATTTGGGGAATTGCTTCGATGTCATCTTGTAGATCCGCATCAATAGAAATAACACATTCGCAGGAATTTTTAACAGTCATAAGTCCTGCCAAAAGTGCGTTTTGATGCCCTGCATTTTTGGCAAGCTTTATTCCGTATATTTCGTCATACTCATTTGAAAGATTGTTAATAAGCTCCCAGGTTTTGTCCTTTGAACCGTCATCAACAAAGACAATTCTCGAAAGACTGTCTATAAGAGACTCCTGCCTCATTCTTTCGAAAAGGTCCAAGAGTCTCTTAGACGTTTCGGGCAATACTTCTTCTTCGTTGTAGCACGGGAGAACTACATACAGGTTTACAGGTTTAGTAATCATCATATTAACTCCCTTTTTATTTTCCTATAAATATGGGGGTAGTATCGAGGTAAATTTGCTCAGCTTTCTCAAGGCCAAGGACACCTTCTGCATCGGAAAGGATTACAGATGTATCATATCCAAGCGATGTGTAGCGGTCGGAAAGCTTAAATTCGCCACCCTTTTCATCTGTTACAGTGAACAACAGCTCAACGATTGTGCCGTCTGCCGGAGCAGAGAGCAATGTGGGGTCGAAAAGGTATGTAAGCTTAACAGAATCGTCGTGATAATAAGCATTTGCTGCACTTGTCTCAACCTCAACCTCTTTGCCATTGTTAAAAAGTTTATAATCATCAAACTTAAATGAGGAATCGTCATAATAAACTGTTAAGAATGAGCCGAAGTGTTGCATTTTGTCATACATAGAGAAGTTAGAAATATCAATATTAACAGATACAGTATCTCCAACTTTTATATTTTTTGCATCACTGCTTATAGATAGTTTTGGAAGTAGCGAATTCATAATTTCTTCGCCGCCCTCTGTTTTATTGATGAGTTTGAGAAATTTCTTTGATGTAAACTTTACATGACGTGTTTCGTGAATCCACTCGACATCATTATACATATAGTCTGCGATAAGATAGATAGGCACCATTGTTCTTCCGTCTACTGCCTTTGGTGCAACCTCGCTTGTAAATATTTCCTGCTGTACATCAAACAAGCTCTTAAAGGTAATTCGTTTAAACTCGTTGGAGCCTAAAGTAAGCACAAGACGGTTTACGTTATCGGGTGAGAAAACAGTAACCTGCTGTTTTTCCTGGTTCCACATAACCTGTGAACCCATAGCCTCAAAAACTCCGCGTAAAGGAACAAGGACTCTGTCATTTTCAATTACCGGCTGCTGGTCTGCAAAATCAATAGTTCTTCTGTCTACCGAAACAGTTACATCGCTATCCGCTGCAAAAACAGTTCCGCTAAAAATAACTGCAGCTGCTAAGAGAATTGCACCTAAAATACCCTTTTTCATATATATTTATCTCCTTTTTTGTTGCGTTAGTGCAACATAAATTATATTGTTTCTTTTATTATAGCATAAAGGGAAAAAATAAACAATAAATTATAATATTTTTTTTAAAAAAATATAGGCAAAAGTAAAAAAATATTGTATAATAAGATAAAGTGATAAAAACGGAAGGGAGAAGTTATGGATATTATATTAAGTTACATAACAAGATTTTTTCTCGTATTAAAGCTAAGCGACCTGATAGATATTGCTATTTTAGCTGTCTTGATATATCAGATTGCTAAAATTTTAAGAGAAACGAGGGCAATGCAGCTTCTAAAAGGTATTTTTATATTGCTGGGAGTATTACTCCTGAGTGATTTGCTTAACCTGAATGCTCTTAATTATATACTGGGAAATACTGTTCAGGCGGGATTGTTTGCAGTAGTCGTTATTTTCCAACCTGAGCTTCGTAATATGCTTGAGAGAATGGGCAGGTCCAAGGCGGGTAAGATTTTTGATGTTGTAGCAGGACAAAGCGGCAATGACAAAACTACTGATGTTATAGACGAGCTATGTGAGGCGGCTGATAATATGTCAAGAACGAAAACAGGTGCCTTGATTGTTATTGAACGCAGCACACGTCTTGGTGATGTAATCAGAACGGGAAGTGTTGTAAATGCAGATGTTTCTGCGGCACTTTTAGAAAATATTTTCACACCGAATACTCCGCTGCATGACGGTGCTGTTATTGTTCGCGGAGATAGAATTCATACGGCAGGATGTTTACTGCCGCTTACCTCTAATCCTAATCTTTCAAGAGAGCTTGGAACGAGACACCGTGCAGCACTGGGAGTTTCAGAGGCATCTGATGCAATGGTTGTTGTTGTCAGTGAAGAAACAGGCAAGATTTCTATTGCTATTAACGGCACTCTTACCCGAAATCTTGACAAGGTTTCCTTGAAACGTGCTTTGGAACGTGTGTTTACTGTCAAGAGCGATAACGATACCGAAAAATTTAAATTCTGGAGGAGTGGTGGCAATGCTTGAGAAGGTTAAAAATATGCGAATTCTGATGAAACTGTTCTCGGTCATAATTGCCGTTATTGTCTGGCTTGTAGTTGTATATACTGTAAATCCTGTCATAACACAGAAAGTGAAAAATGTTCCTGTTACATTCTATGGAGAGCAGGAGCTTGCTGAAAAAGGGTTGGTTCTTATCAACAAAGAGGAGACTGATAAGGTAGATGTCAGAATAAGAGGTGCGAGAAGCTCGGTTATTGAGTCGCTTTCTCTTATCGGTGCATATGTTAATGTCTCTGATATCACCAGAGTCGGAACATGGAACAAAACTGTAAACTTCAACCTTGGTGTTTCAGGAGTTTCTGTAGACGGAAGAACGAGTGAAGTGGTAGCGGTACAGGTTGAGGAGCTTGTAGACAAGGTTGTTCCTGTAATGGTTAAACAAATCGGTGCAGATAAGAACAAAAATATAATTGTAAATTCTGTTCCTGATACTGAAACTATTACTGTTAGAGGTGCAAAAAGCAAGCTTGCAGAACTTAAGGCTGTTGTAATTAACGCAGATATTTCGGGAATAACAGAAGATACCGAAAATAACCTTTCATATCATTTTGTTGATATGTCCGACGTTGAAAGAGAATTTGCAGGCTTAATCAATTTGCCCGACAGCTTGAAAGTTAAACATTTTGTTTATGAGAAGAAAAGCTTAGATGTGGAATTTCTTCTTTCAAAGAACAGGGATAAGTATGCACTCGATGTAAAATCCGCATCAAAAAATAAAGTTGATGTTGGAGTTATGGGAGAAGAAATAGATATAGACAAGATAACGAAGGTAACATATATGTTAAATCCGGATGACTATACAACACCCGAACAGGATTATACTCTTACGGCTGAAATTCCCGATGGTCTGTATATACCGGAGGAAAGCCGTATAATAAAAGCAAAGCTTGAACTTAAAGAGCTTATAAGAACAGACCTGTCGCTTAATGTTGAAGTAAGAAATGTTCCGTCTTCGATGACGGCAATGCTTAGACCGGAGTCGGTAAATATCACAGTAAGAGCTCCTCTTGGTGCGGCAGAGAAAATCAAGGCATACGTTGATGTCGGCGGTCTTAACCCCGGATATCACGAGCTTGAAGTGAAGACGGAAAATGATAAGGGCGTTATTTTTGAGGAATCGGCACACATAAGAGTAACAATTAAGGAACAGAAAGGATAAACTTAAAATAATGAAAGACCAGCTTGTAAGAGGACAAAGTATAGACGGTGCAATAAGGGTTTTTGCTGCAGTTACAACAGAACTTTCGGAAAGGGCAAGACAAATACACAACAGTATGCCTGTGGCTGCTGCAGCACTTGGAAGAACATTAACGGTTGCTGCGATGATGGGAGCACAGCTTAAAAACGAAACTGATACTGTTACAATTCAATTTGCGGGTGATGGCCCACTCGGGAAGATAGTTGCCGTTACAGACAGTAGTTCGAAGGTTAGAGGATATGTAGAAAATCCGCTTGTAGACCTACCGCTTAACAAAAAAGGGAAAATAGATGTCGGCGGCGGAGTTGGCAGAGGCAGGCTTAGCATTGTCCGTGATTTAGGGATGAAAGAGCCGTATGTGGGACAAGTCCCCATAGTAACAGGTGAAATTGCGGAGGATATAACATATTATTATGCCAAGAGTGAGCAAACCCCAACGGCTGTTGGTTTGGGTGTTTTAGTTGATACCGACTACAGCATAAAGGCTTCGGGCGGATTTATGATTCAGCTGATGCCGTTTGCGACCGATGATACTGCTAAGAGGCTGGAGGAGCAGGTGAGAAATCTTCCCAGTGTTTCAGAAATGATAACATCGGGAATGACTGCCGAGGATATTTTGTTCAAAGTATGTGAAGGATTTAGTATGCTTATGGACAATAATGCCGTAACACCTCTTTACGAGTGTAAATGCTCAAAGGAACGTATGGAGCGTGCGCTTGTGTCGATAGGAAGGACTGAGCTTGAGAAGATAATTGCAGAAAACGGCGAAGCGGAGCTTACCTGTCAGTTCTGCGATGCTAAATATAAATTTGATAAAGACCAGCTTGAAAATATTCTTGCACGAGCAAAATAATTTAAGAAATATTGATAATACTCAAAAAAAATACTTGACAATATTACTTGTGAAGTGTATAATAATTAAGATGTCCGATTTAGTGCGCGAAAA
>JAZROS010000083.1:0-4288 GCA_045648825.1 Clostridia bacterium
TCTATAAGATAAGAAAGGTAGTAACACCCCATCATTATATTTGTATCAGGCTCCAACCTCTTGTCATAATCATAATCGGTACGCTCTGCAATATACTCTGCAGTAGCATCTGTTATCTGCATAAGACCGTTTGCCACTCCCGAGCTTGCGTCCTTGTCAAAGCCCGACTCTGTCTTGACAACTGCTGCCACAAGATACGGGTCTAAGTTATATGTAGCAGCACCCTTGGATATTTCAAGCTTATAATCAAACGGGCAGACCGCTTTTAATACTCTGTCCATTCCGCCTGTATAGAAAAATGCCGCCAAAAGTGCTAATATAATTAAAACTACCGAAATTTTCTTCAAAACTTTTCCTCTAAATCTTTCATAATATTTTCTACCTCATCTGCCAAATCGGTTTCGCCGTTATTTTCAATAACATAACGGCATCTTTGGCTATAAAAGTTATCGTCGGGTTGTGCGTCTATTCTCCTTTGTGCCTCCTCGGCAGTAATTTTATCACGCTCAACTATCCGCTTTATTCTTGTTTTGCGGTCGGCTGTTACACCGACCAGAAACTTACACATATCCTCCACGGGACTTCCGATTATAACAGCACCGTCAATGGCAGCAATTCTTGAAGCTGATTTTAAATCCTCCATAATCTGCTGTTTTATATGCTTATGCGTAATTTCGTTTAATATTCCAAGCTGCTCCTTGTCCGAAAAGACTCTTTCGGCAAGCTTTCGTCTAAGCAAAGTGCCGTCTTCGGCAAAATACTCTTTCCCAAAGTGTGCATAAAGCTCGGCATAAGCTTTCCCATTGGGCATAACAACCTGCCTTGCCGTAATATCGGCATCTATTACATCAATACCTTTCTGACGGAAAAGCTCGGAAACATAGCTTTTTCCCGAGCCGCTGCCGCCTGTTATACCGAACACTATTTTATTTACAGTCATACCACGACCTCCCACTCTCCATATCTGCAACAAGAGGCACGCCAATTTGTGCGGCATTTTCCATCTCAGTTTTGAGAATTTCACGCACTCTTTTCTCCTCCTCGGGAACTGTTTCCACAATAAGCTCGTCGTGCACCTGAAGCACAAGCTTTGATTTTAAACCCTCATCAGAAAGCCTTTTATGCACTCTAACCATTGCAAGCTTTATTATATCCGCCGCAGTACCCTGAATGGGTGTGTTAAGAGCAACTCGCTCTCCGAACAGTCTGGTGTTGTAATTGCTGGATTTAAGCTCGGGGATATAGCGGACTCTGTTCATAAGTGTTTTAACAAAGCCGTTTTTCCTTGCCTCCTCCTTAATTCTTTCCATATAATCACGAACACCGCTGTAATGTGTAAGATATCCCGCAATATATTCTCTTGCCTCTTTTACAGAAATCTTTAAATCCTTTGCCAAAGAGAACTCACTGATACCGTAAACGATACCGAAATTAACTGCCTTTGCACTTGAGCGTTGCTCCTTGGTAACACTTCCTGCAGGAATTTTAAGCACCTGCGACGCCGTTTCGGTATGAATATCCGCACCGCTCAAAAACGCATTCTTCATTGCCTCGTCATTGGCAATAGCGGCAAGAACACGAAGCTCAATTTGCGAATAGTCGGCATCTACAAATATTTTGCCGTTCTCGGCAACAAACATCTTCCTGATTTCTCTGCCAAGCTCTGTTCTTGTGGGAATATTTTGCATATTAGGCTCTGTAGAGCTTATTCTGCCCGTAACGGTAACAGTCTGATTAAATACAGAGTGAATTCGTCCCGTTTTCTCCGAAATAACCGCAGTTAAACCATCACAGTAGGTGGATTTTAATTTCGCATACTTTCTGTATTCAAGCACCATATCAATAATCGGGTGCTTGTCCCTCAAATTCTCTAAAACCTCTGCACCTGTTGAATATCCGCTTTTGGTCTTTTTCTTGGGCGAAAGGTCAAGCTTTTCAAAGAGAATTTCGCCAAGCTGTTTGGGCGAATTTATATTAAATTCCGTGCCTGCCATAGTATAAATTTCTGCTGTTAAGGTATCAATTCTCTCGCCTAACATTTCGCCGAATTCGGATAGCTTTTCCCTATCCACATACATTCCCTCTATCTGCATATCAGCAAGTACGGTAACAAGTGGCAGTTCGATATCGTAATAGAGCTTTTCCTGTTCTTTGTCTTTTAGCTTTTTCAAGGTTTTTACCATAAGCGGTGCAATTAAAAGTGTCTCGGAAATTATATTATCGTCAGGGTTTTCATCATCGTCAAAAAGAGAAATCTGTTTTTCACCACGTTCTATAGGACTTGCGCCAAAATACTCTGTTGCAAGCGCATCTGTACTGTAATCCGACCTTGACGGATTGATAAGATATTCTGCAATTACAACGTCATATTTTATTCCCGAAAGACGTATCTCGGGCGAAAGTGCAACAATGGCATCCTTTACACCAAAGCACAGCTTTTTTATCCTGTTATCCGAGAGAATGTCTGCCATTTCTGCTACATATTCTCTTCCCTCAATCAAAAAGCCTTCTTTATCCCCAAGGGCGATACCCATTCTTGTAACCTTGCCGTTTGTTATACCGAATACAAATGATGCCTCGCCCTTTTGAAGAATTTTATCCTTAAGTGCATCAAGCTCTGCTTTTGTTTCTATTACCGTCTTTTCAGCATTTTCTATCGGATTTTCTGCCTTTACATCATCTGCTTTTACATTGGAAAAATCCATTCTCTTTATAATGCTGTTAAGACCGAGCTTTGATAGTATATTTAAAAGCTCGGCGCTTGCATCAATTCCACCCTCTGCTAAAGAGAAGTCAATATCCATCGGCACATTTTTGTCTATTGTCGCAAGCTTTTTGGAAAGATATGCCGAGTCCTTTCCTGCCTGAAGCTTGGTAAGCTGTGCACCCTTAAAGCCGTGGGAGTCGAAATTTTCATAGATATTTTCTATACTCTTATGCTTTGCAATTAAAGCCATAGCAGTCTTTTCGCCAATTCCGCTGACACCCGGTATATTATCCGATGCATCGCCCATAAGTGCCTTTACGTCAATAAACTCAGCAGGTGTTACGCCGTATCGCTCAAAAACCTTTTCAGGAGTATATTCCTCTGTTTCGGTATTACCGCTTTTTGTAGTGGTTAAAAGTATGCTTGTAAAATTGTCTGCAAGCTGCAAATCGTCCTTGTCCCCCGTTGCGATAAGGCACTTTATGCCCTTTTCACCGCAAAGACGTGAAACTGTGCCTATAATATCATCAGCCTCATAGCCCTCTTTTTCAAGACGCAAAATACCCATCTTGTCAACTATATCACGGGCAATAGGCATCTGAACTGCAAGCTCGTCAGGCATAGGCTTTCTTTGTGCCTTGTAGCCGTGATACATCTTATGACGGAAGGTGGGTGCTTTTAAGTCAAATGCCGCCATTACATAGTCGGGATTATGGTCTGAAATAAGCTTTAAAAGCATCATAAGAAAGCCGTAGATGGCATTTGTCGGCGTACCGTCTGGCGCTGACAGAAAACGCACTCCGTAGTATGCACGGTTTATAAGACTGTTTGAGTCGATAATGAGTAACTTTTTCATAGCTTATCCTTTCAAATTTTCTATTTGCCAGTCTATTTCAGACTTATTCATCGCCTTCAAAATCGAATTAACCTCGGCAAAATGCCCACAGCCGAAAAAGCCTCTTGATGCCGACAACGGACTCGGATGCGGTGCCTCTAAAATAAAGTGCTGCGGTGCGGTAATAATCTCGGTCTTTTTGCGGGCATTTGAGCCCCAGAGAAGAAATATCACAGGCTCTTTTCTCTCATTCAAAAGCTCTGCAATGCGGTCGGTAAACTGCTCCCAACCCTTACCCTGATGCGAGTTTGCCATATCTCTACGCACTGTTAAGGCATTGTTTAAAAGAAGCACTCCCTGCTCTGCCCATTTGTTAAGGCATCCGTTGTCGGGGATATAGCAGCCAAGCTCGTCCCGTAACTCTTTATAAATATTCAAAAGCGATGGCGGAATATCCACCTCGGGACGCACAGAAAAGGCAAGTCCGTGTGCCTGATTTTCGCCGTGATAAGGGTCCTGACCGAATATTACTACCCTTACGTCCTTGTATGCGGTAAGCTTTAAGGCGTTAAATACATCGTCCTTTTCGGGATATACTGTATATTCTTTGTATTCCTCTTCCAAAAATGCACCAAGCTTTTTATAATAATCCTTTTCAAATTCAGCAGACAAAAGAGTGTCCCAATCGTTACCGAACATAGTTTTTTCCTCTCAATATAATCCATTTTCTTCTATTATACAATATT
>JAZROS010000084.1:0-2015 GCA_045648825.1 Clostridia bacterium
TCATATCTTGACTTAGCAGCTTTTCCTTCCGATACAAGCATTTTTACAGCACAGTCAGGCTCATTTATATGCGAACACCCTTTAAATCTGCAAGCATTTGTAAAATCTGCAAATTCAGGGTAATACTCTGCAAGCTCAGATGCTTTTACATCGCATATATCCGAAAGTGCAAGCGAGCTAAAGCCAGGTGTATCTAAAACGAATGTATCTTTATCTATTTCAAATAATTCAACGTGTCTTGTAGTATGTTTTCCACGGTTAATCCTTGATATTTCACCCGTTTGTGCATTTTCGTTGCTTAAGATATTCAAGATACTTGATTTCCCAACACCAGAAAGTCCTGCAAAAGCGGAAATCTTACCCTTTACAACCTCCCGAAGTGCCTTTGCACCCACAAGCTCGGTAGCCGATGCCGTTATCACTTCATAGCCTGCCATTTTATAGACCTTCTCAATCTCTGCTGCATCTGCCAAATCGGTCTTGTTTATACATATAACAGGTGTTATGCCCGACACTTCAGCCGCCACGGTAAGCTTGTCCGTCAGCATCAGGTCAGGCGCAGGATTTGCCGCCGCTATTACTATAATAAGGTTATCTATATTGGCAACACTCGGTCTTATAAGATACGAGCGTCGGTCATAGATTTTGACAACACTTGCGTTTTCAATTTCGACATTATCGCCAACTGTCGGTTTTATTCCGTTTTTGCGAAATATACCCCTTGCTCTGCATTCTATAACCTGACCACCGGCGGTCTTTACATAGTAAAAACCGCCAATGCCCTTAATAATTATTCCCTTCAAATTCTTTTTCCTTTCATAATCGGGTTAAAATTCGATTACACGTTCAAACATAAACTTTCCGTCTATATACACCTGAACTGTTGCATCATTTCTTGCTTCAACAGGTATATCAACTGTTACCTCAGATTTGTTATGCTGTTTTTCATAAATCTGCTTGCCGTTTGCGACCACCTTAATCATTACAGCTTCGGGCGAGTCTTCAGGTATCTGTATTGAAAGAGTCTTTCTGGTGGGTTTTTCAACCGGTGGCGTAGGTGTAGGTGTGGTAGGCGGAGTCGGGGTTGGTGTTGAAACAATCTCAGGCTCTATGCCTACAACAATCTTAACCTCTTCTCCTTCCTTTAGCTTTTCGAACGCCTTTGGAGATTGAGATATAACCTTGCCTACCGAAGTAGTGCTCTCTCTTTCGGTTATGCTTACCTTAAAGCCTGATGCAGTAATGAGCTTTCTTGCAGTTTCAAGTGTTTCTCCCAGAAGGTCAGGGACTTCCTTTTCTTCACCCTTGCCTTCAGACACATAAAGCAAAATACTGCTGCCCTCGGAAACCTTAACTCCCTTAGACGGGGATTGCTTAATTATATAACCCACCTCAACAGTATCGCTTGGCTCATCAATCTTCTCCGCCTTTAAATTAAGCTCTTCAAGCTCTGCTACAGCATCCTCATAGCTTTTATTTACCAAGGATGGTACAGGAATGTCCGCCTCAGCAGTTCCCGAGCTAATTGTTACCTTAATCTTCTTCTTAGGGTTCATATACTGATTAACACCCGGTTCCTGAAGCATAATCATATTCTCTTCATACTCATCAGACGGCTCGTACTCCACATTTTCTTCATCTATCTGGAGTCCGTATTCTGCCACAAATGTAACAGCCTCCTCCAACGTCATTCCAAGAAGCTCCGGAACTTCTACCTGCTTCACTCCGCCGCTCATAACCAGATTTACAATCGTGCCAAGTAATACTGCAGCTGCTATTGCAAGTGCGATATATGCTATTCTCTTATTTGTACTGTTCTTTTTCTTTTTAGCTGCACGTCTGCCTGTATAATGCTCCGACACATCCACCACAGAAATCGGCGTTCCCTCAGCCGCACTCTTTAGGTCTGTTGCCATATCAAGTGCTGTCTGGTATCTTGAATGCTGCTCTTTTGAAATTGCACGCATTGTAATTTCTGCTATATCAGAGGGTATGTCGGGATTTAATATTCTGCA
>JAZROS010000085.1:0-2050 GCA_045648825.1 Clostridia bacterium
GAGAAAGGCTTATCACTTCCAAATCCGCACCGGTCTTTGGCGGAGTATATAAGCTTACGGCAGTGGAGAATGATGAGGGAGAAATAATACCGAAAATTAAGGTTTCTGAAAATGTCGGAAAGATAACAACTCCCGGCTTTAAACAGGTTTATAGACTTTATTCGCGTGAAACCTCGGCTGCTATTGCAGATGTCATAACACTTCACGGCGAGGAAATTGACGATACAAAGCCATACGAGATTTTTGATGCGGAGCATAGCTGGAAACGTAAAATCGTTACCGACTTTTATGCAAGACCTCTTTTAAAGCCTATTTTTAAACAAGGTGAGCTGGTCTATGATAAGCCGTCTATGGAAACACTTCGTGAATATTGCAAAATGGAGATTGACGGCTTGTGGGACGAGGTTAAGCGCTTTGAAAATCCGCACGAATACTATGTTGATTTATCCCAAAAGCTTTGGGATGTAAAATACGGACTGTTAGGACAATACAAATGAAAGATACAATAATAGTTAAAATAACCGATAAAAACGATGTAAGACTAAGTACCCTTGGAAAAACATTAAGAGACGGCGGATTAGTAAGCTTTCCGACCGAAACGGTTTACGGACTCGGCGCAAATGCTTTTGACGAAAATGCTGCTTTTAAGGTTTTTGAAGCTAAGGGCAGACCATCGGATAATCCTCTTATAGTGCATTTGTCTGATATTTCACAGCTTGAAACGGTGGCAAGGGATATACCCGATATAGCTTATAGGCTTTTTGAAAAGTTTTCACCCGGACCGCTTACTGTGATACTAAAGAAAAAGGAAACCATTCCTGATGCGGTTACAGCAGGACTTGATACTGTCGCGGTGAGAATTCCGTCTCATCCTATCGCACGGGCACTGATTGATGCGGCAGGTGTTCCTATTGCCGCACCGAGCTCTAATCTTTCGGGAAAGCCAAGCCCCACAAAAGCAGAGCACGTTATTGCTGATATGAACGGCAGAATAGATGCAATTATAGACGGCGGAGTTTGCAGTGTTGGAGTTGAGTCTACGGTTGTAGAGCTGTCTACGGGGACAGTAAATATATTAAGACCGGGCGGTATAACAAAGTCCGATCTTATGGATGTTCTTGAGAGTGTTACTATTGACAGACACGTAACCGAACAGGTCGCAGAAGGTGAAACGCCAAAATCCCCAGGAATGAAATACAAGCACTATGCACCCGATGCCGAGGTAATAGTAATAGTAGGGGATAAAGAGAATGCTTTTGCGGAAATAAAAAACCGCCTTGCTGCTGAAAAGGATGCAGTATGCGGTGTTATGTGCTATGACGGGTTTGCATTTGATGCAGAGACGGTTTTGTATATGGGGGATAACAATAAGAGCTATGCAGAACGGTTATTTGACGCACTAAGACAGTTTGATACTCTTGGTGCAGAAAAAGTTTATGCACAGTTTGAAGAAGATGAAGAATATGGACTTGCCGTCAGGAACCGTCTTTATAAGGCAGCAGGCGGCAAGGTTATATACATATAGATAAAGGAGATTTGCATAAATGAACGTATTATTTGTATGTACAGGAAACACATGTCGTTCACCTATGGCGGCGGCATTGTTTAATAAAATAGCGATGGAGAGAAATCTTGATGTAAGAATTGAGTCGGCGGGCGTCTTTGCGAATGACGGAGACGGAGCATCTGCTGAGGCGATTGTAGTTATGAAGAAATATGATATTGACCTTTTGGGCCATCATTCACAAACTATCAATACAGAACTCATTGAAAAGAGCGACCTGATTTTGACTATGACTGCGGCACATAAAATGCTTCTTGACCAATATGCTAAGGAAAAGACCTTTACTTTGTGTGAATATGCAGAAACGGACGGAGATATCCCCGACCCTTACGGCTCTGATATAGAAGAATACGAGGAATGTGCAGACAAGCTTTATGCTGCTCTTTTGAAGTGCGCAGACAAGCTCGCGGAAAAGTAAAATGACAGAGTATATAATAAGAGGAATTAAAAAAGGGGACACAAAACAACTTGCAGAGCTTGATAAAA
>JAZROS010000086.1:0-4612 GCA_045648825.1 Clostridia bacterium
CCGTCTGCAATTTCTCTTATTTCAGCCATTGCAGGCAGAACCTTGTCTTTGTAATATATTGCGGTAGCAATATCTGCCGTCTGCGGAATTTTAGCCATAATGTCGTCCAAAGCATCAATAGCTACAATAAGCTTTTCTGTACCGTTTGAAAGCTTTTCTGCTAACAGTCTGGTAGCAGGAGCGTTAATGCCGATACTATCCTTCATAGCGACAGATGCCACTATGCTGTCTGTGTATGAAAGGCAGGCAGGCAGAATTTCCTGCTTTGCCATCTCCAATGTAGTAAGTGCCTCGATGTTGATTGTTTTGATGTAGTTTTCAACAAGAATTTCGTATCTCGACTCAACTTCGATTTCGGTAAATACACCGTGTCTTTGGAATAGCTTCTTAACCTTGTCGGTTATAAATACAGGCAACGCATCAACTGTTGTCCGAAGAACAGGCAAACCGCGTTTTTTTGCTTCTTCTTCCCACTCGTCGGAATAGGAGTTGCCGTTAAAGATAATTCTGCCGTGGTTGGCGATGGTGTCCTTTATAAGCTGGTCGATTTTTGCCATAGGGTCAGCAGCGGTTTCCAATGCGTCTGCAAAATCAGCAAGCGCATCTGCGACTATTGTGTTAAGTACAATATTTATATCAGCAACCGACTGCGATGAGCCTGGCATTCTGAACTCAAACTTGTTACCTGTAAAGGCAAAGGGTGAAGTTCTGTTTCTGTCAGATGTGTCTCGCTTAATAGATGGCAAAGACAGTACACCTGTTTCGATAACACCCTTGATGCTGTCATAGGAATCCGAGCCGTTTTTGATTGACTCAAGCACGGCAGTAAGGTCATCGCCTAAGAACATAGATACTATTGCCGGCGGTGCTTCGTTTGCACCGAGTCGGTGGTCGTTTCCTGCAGATGCAATAATCATTCTGAGTAAATCGCCGTAGGTATCAACTGCCTTGATAACAGCCGACAGGAACAGGAGAAAACGTCTGTTATGAAGCGGGTCCTTGCCCGGCTTTAATAGGTTTTCGCCCAAGTTTGTGCCCAAAGACCAGTTGTTGTGCTTGCCGGAGCCGTTAATGCCGTCATAGGGCTTTTCGTGAAGTAAGCATACAAGTCCCTGACGCTCAGCAATTCGCTTCATCATCTCCATTGTGAGCTGATTGTGGTCGGTGGCGATATTGGTTGTATCATAAACGGGAGCAAGCTCGTGCTGAGCGGGAGCAACCTCGTTGTGCTTTGTCTTTGCCAAAACACCTAATTTCCAAAGCTCCTTGTCAAGCTCTTTCATATATGCGGAAACACGTTCCTTAATAACACCGTAGTAGTGGTCGTCAAGCTCCTGACCCTTTGCAGGCTTTAAGCCGAAAAGTGTTCTGCCTGTCAGCATAAGGTCCTTTCTCTGTGCGTAAAGCTCTTTGTCAACAAGGAAGTATTCCTGCTCCGCGCCGACATATGACTCAATTCTTGTTGCGTCCGAGCCAAAATGCTTTAATATACGAAGAGCTTCCTTTGAAAGCACCTCAACAGAACGCATAAGCGGAGTTTTTTTATCAAGAACCTCACCGCTGAAAGAGCAAAAGGCTGTTGGAATACAAAGAGTCCCGTCCTTTATAAACGCAAAAGAGGTCGGGTCCCATGCCGTATAGCCTCTTGCCTCGAATGTTGCACGGATACCGCCTGAGGGGAAGCTTGATGCGTCAGCCTCACCTTTTACAAGGTTTTTGCCCGAAAATTCCATTATAACCTTGCCGTCCTCGGCAGGTGAAATAAAGGCATCGTGCTTCTCGGCAGTAACACCTGTCATAGGCTGGAACCAGTGTGTGTAGTGGGTTGCACCCTTCTCAATCGCCCAGTCCTTCATCGCATTGGCAACAACCTCTGCAACGGTCAAATCGAGCGGAGTGCCGTCCTTTATTGTCTTTTCGAGAGATTTGACGGTGGCTTTGGGAAGCCTTTCTCTCATAGTAGCGAGATTAAATACATTTTCGCCAAAAATTTCTGATACAGACATATTTCAAGCTCCTTTATAAAACTGATAAATGACGCTAAGCGCCTACTATACCTATCATAATAATATGAAATAATTATATCGTTAAGCCCGTAAATTGTCAATAGAATTTGCTTAAATGTTGCAAAGAAGAAAAATTTAGTTGAAAAGAGAGGAAGTTGGTGGTATAATGAGGTGTGAAACCATTTCATTTAAATAAATTGTCATTTGAATTGCTTGTTGATTTAGACTGAAAAGTATTAAAGAAAGGAGGTAAAAAATGAAGTTAGAGATTAGGCAATTTGAGAATATTAAATATATAATAAGATATCCTGACAGTTATTGCGAGGGTGAAAAATTCCCGTTAATTATTTATGTTCACGGTGCGGGTGCCAGAGGCAATGATATAGATGTTGTTAAAAATACCGCATATTTTAATATAATTGAGAAATATGAGAATTTTCCGTTTATTACAGTTGCTCCGCAATGTTCAGAAAATACATGGATTGATATGTTTGAACAGTTAAAGAAATTTGTTTATAAAATAACAGCCGAAAATTTTGTTGATGCAAATAGGATTTATCTTATGGGTGCAAGTATGGGTGGGTATTGTACCTGGCAGCTTGCGATGAGTTTGCCTGAATTATTTGCGGCGATTGTCCCTATTTGTGGCGGAGGAATGTATTGGAACGCGAGTAGACTTGTTAATGTTCCCGTCTGGGCATTTCATGGTGCGAAAGATGATGTTGTACATAAAGAAGAGTCGGTTAAGATGGTTGATGCCATAAATCAACACGGAGGAAGTGCCAAACTTACCATATACCCTGAAAACCAACATGATGCATGGAGCGATACCTTTGCTAACCCGAAAGTTTTTGATTGGTTGCTTTCACATACGAATAAAAACGCTACAGAACTTGTTGAAAAGTACACAGACAGTTCTATATACGCATAAAAAAGTTTTTATTTAACCTGACTTGATATGGGTATATGCGGTTGCGAGGCAACCGTAGCTAAATTCGCCTGACGGCGAGCTAAATGTACTGCGTACGCTAAATTACTTCGTAGCTAAATTGACCTGCGGTCAGCTATAAGGCGAATTTAATTTAGCTGTTTCGCAGAAACAATTTAGCTATGGAGCAAAGCGAAATAATTTAGCTTTGCACGACAGTGCAAAATTTAGCTAAAAGGTTTGCATCTAAAACTTATATCCCTCATATAAAGGTTGTCGAATATTGTCGAAATACAGTAAGCCTTCTCCTTGAGGGGAAGGTGTCAGTGATAGCTGACGAATGAGGTGGAATCGTAGGGAACAGCCTTTAGGATGTTCTGCAAATCCATAACAACGGTTTGTCGGGAACCGCCAAACCCTACAACACCTCACCACCTACGTGGGAGCATTTGATAAAATTGAATTTAAATATTGGATTTTTATGCTTTCTTTGCAGTAGGGAGTGATAGAAGATTAAATATTGAATGTAGCTCGTAAGAGGTTTTAGGGTGGTTTGAATTTAAAGGAGAGGTACAATATGATTAAAAATCATTGGGAAGGCAAATTATGGTATGCATATGGAACATCTATGACAAGCGTACAACAGGGGGAGTATGTACCGGTTGTTGAAAAACTTTCGGGACTAAAAGTTGTTAATAAAGGGATTCCAGGTGGGTCTTTGACGCCCGATGGAATTGGAAAAGGTAATACTAAAACAGCAATTATGAATTTGGATGACGGAAAAGATAATGCTGACCTTATTACGATAGATGTCCTGCCAAACGAAGGTGCGATTGTGGGAGAAATTTATGATACTGACGACAAATCATTCTGTGGGTGCCTCAATCAGTGCTTAAGATATTTGCAGGAAAATACAAAAGCACAGATTGTACTAATAATAATGATTGGTAGAAATGAAAATCCACCCGAAGAAGAAACTGAAACGAGAAAAATCACTCAATTTGAGTTTGCACAAAAAATAGAGCTTGTTGCAAAACTTAACTCTGTTCCCGTTATAAATGTTTTTTGTGAATCTGGATTTGGCTATGCAAGAGTGAAAAACAGAGATTATCAGCTTGACCAAATTCATCTCAACAAGTTGGGGGGATTAAATATGGGAAACTTTGTTTGGAGTAAGCTTAAGGATATTCCTTTGTGGGAAACGGAAATTTAAATTTTAGTTTTAATTGACATATACAAAAGGAGCCTTGTAATGGAATTTTATGAAATTTGTGAAATGATGATGATAATCAGTTTTGGTGCTTCGTGGCCTTTGAACGTGATTAAGTCATACAAAGCGAGAACTGCAAAAGGGAAAAGTCTTGGCTTTTTGTGCTTGGTTCTTCTGGGTTATGTTGCGGGGATAACAGGTAAGTTTATAAACGAAAAATATATGAGTAATTTATCGTCAAATTGGTATGTGTTATTCTTCTATTTTTTAAACTTTATCATGGTGTTTATGGACTTTATTCTCTATTTCAGGAACAGAAGACTTGACGAAGAAGCAAACAAACAACAGAAGAACTCATACGAAATATAAGAAAGGACGACACAGATGGATATTAAAGCGGAAGCGCTTAAAAAGCACATGGAATGGAAGGGGAAAATTGAAGTCATTTCAAGAACTCCTGTAAAGAAC
>JAZROS010000087.1:0-3000 GCA_045648825.1 Clostridia bacterium
TAATAGGAACGGGTGCAGATGAGGTTGGCGCAAAAAGCTGGATACGCTTTGGACCTGTCGGAATTCAGCCTGCCGAAATAGCTAAGGTCGGATTTATAATTACCTTTGGTTATCACCTGTCAAAGAAGGAAAAAACGATAAATAAGCTCTCAACTCTTATAGGGCTTGCGGCACATCTTTTTGTATTCCTTGCACTCATTATGCTTCAGCCCGATGCGGGAAGTGCTATGGTATTTGCTTTTGTATTTATTGTGCTTTTGTTTGCGGCAGGGCTTTCATTAAAGCTTATAGTACCTGCAATTTTGGTTGGTGCGGCATCACTGCCGTTTATATACAAATTTGCTTTAAGTCCGTATCAGCAACACAGAATAGAGGTTTTCTTAAACCCTGAGCTTGACCCGCTTGGCAAGGGCTATAACGTAATTCAGTCCAAAATTGCTGTCGGCTCGGGCGGACTTTTCGGTAAGGGATATTTAAACGGAACACAAAATCAAATGGGATTTCTGCCTGCAAAGCACACAGACTTTATCTTCTCAACTATCGCAGAGGAGTTTGGGTTTATCGGTGCGGCGGTGGTTGTGGTAGTTCTGCTTGTTATAATAACACGTTGCTTTATGGTGGCGGTACGCTCGCAAAACAAGTTCGGACGTTATATTGCCGCAGGTGTAGGAGCGATGCTTCTTTTTCACACCTTGGAGAATGTCGGAATGTGTATCGGTTTAATGCCTGTAACAGGTATTCCTCTGCCATTTTTCAGCTATGGCGGTACGTCTATGCTTACCAATCTGATTGCTATAGGTTTAGTACTGTCGGTGTCAAAACGAAATAAGGGGAGCTTTTATCTATGAAAACAGCACTCGTAACAGGCGCATCGAGAGGAATCGGTGCGGAAATCGCAAGGTCTTTGGCAAAGGACGGAATGTTCGTTTATGTAAATTACAGTAAAAGCCGCGAAAAAGCAGAGGCTCTGGCAAAAGAAATTGGCGGAGCGGCTATATGTGCCGATGTTTCCGATGAGGTGGCGGTTGCGGCTATGATAAAAAGAATTGAAGAAGAACACGGCGGTGTTGATGTGCTTGTAAACAACGCAGGAATTTCGATGATAAAGATGCTCTGCGACACAACACCTGATGACTGGGACAGGATTTTTGGTATAAATATCCGCGGAGCATATCTTGTAACACGCTTGGCGATGGGACATATGGTTTCAAATAAGTGGGGAAGAATTGTTAATATTTCGTCTATGTGGGGGGAAGTGGGAGCTTCCTTAGAAGTTGCATACTCGGCGACAAAGGCGGCGCTTATCGGCTTTACTAAGGCTCTTGCAAAGGAGCTTTCTCTTTCGGGAATTACGGTAAACTGTATAACCCCCGGTGTAATCGATACCGAAATGAACTCTGACATTGATGCTGAAATAATGGCAGAGCTAAGAGAGGAAATACCGCTCGGCAGAATAGGCAAGCCTAAAGAGGTTGCATCGGTTGTGTCTTTTTTATGCTCTGACAATGCAAAATACATTACGGGACAAACTGTTGGTGTAACAGGTGGCATAATAATGTAATAAAAAAGCAACACGAAAAATGGAAAAAATTATTGAAATTGCACGAATAGTATGATATACTTTATGTAATTATAAATGTTTGGAGGAAGATATATGGAAACATTATCACCGTTCGTAGGTACTATCTGGGCAATATTTCCGCCGATTATTGCAATCGGACTTGCCCTTATCACAAAAGAGGTTTATTTCTCACTATTGCTCGGAATATTTGCAGGCGCGATGTTCTGGACAGGCGGAAACCTTATCCCTGCACTTGAAACTATGTTTGACATTATGGCTGTCAAGGTTGGGGATAACTTTAACATTGTAATATTCCTTGTTCTTCTGGGAATGTTAGTTGCGCTTATCAGTAAATCGGGCGCATCTGCAGCATACGGCAAATGGGCGGCTAAGTCAATTAAGACCAAGAGAGGCGCATCACTTGCAACTATTGCGCTCGGTTGCCTTATCTTTGTAGACGACTATTTTAACTGTCTTACAGTCGGTACGGTTATGAGCCCTGTAACAGACAGACATAACATCAAGAGAGCAAAGCTTGCATATCTTATTGATGCAACTGCTGCTCCTGTATGTATTATCGCTCCCATTTCTTCGTGGGCGGCTGCAGTGTCATCATCACTTCCCGAGGGAAGCGCTATTGACGGTTTTTCTCTGTTCTTGCAGACAATTCCGTTTAACCTTTACGCACTTCTTACACTTTTGATGCTTTTGTTTATGGCAATCGGTAATTTCGATTTCTCAAGAATGAAGGCTTATATTGAAAAGTATGAGAATGAGCCTGAACAGCTTACAGGTGCTACAGAGGTTTCAACAAATGAAAAGGGAAGAGTATTTGACCTTCTTATCCCGATTATTTCACTCATCGTGCTTTGCGTACTTGCAATGCTTTATACAGGCGGATTTTTCGCAGGCGAGGGAATAGGTCTTATCACAGCATTCGGCGATTGCAGCTCGGCGCTTTCACTTGTACTCGGCGGAGTAGGTGCTCTTGTTATTACAGCGCTTTTGTACCTGCCGCGTAAAGTGGTTAAGTTCTCTGAGTTTACATATGCTTTGGCAGAGGGTTGCCGTGCTATGGTACCGGCTATTCTTATCCTCACATTCGCATGGACACTTTCGGGTATTTGCTCAGCAGACTATCTTGATATAGGCGGATATGTTGGCGGAGTGCTTTCAGAGCATACATCATTGTCATTCATTCTTCCTGCAGCATTCTTTGCAATTAGCCTTGGTCTTGCATTTGCAACAGGTACTTCATGGGGCACATTTGCAATACTTATCCCGATTGCAGTTGCAGTATTCGGCGCAGGAGATATGCTTGTACTTTCAGTAGCAGCTACACTTGCAGGTGCAGTTTGCGGCGACCATATTTCACCTATTTCCGATACTACAATTATGTCATCAACAGGTGCTTGCTGTAATCATATCGACCACGTTTC
>JAZROS010000088.1:0-8112 GCA_045648825.1 Clostridia bacterium
TGGAGTTTTGCATACAAGGACTGGATAGCAGACGACAAAAAAGGCGGTGATTATGCAGTAGGTCAGATAATGCCATATTTACATAATGGAATGATTATACTTCTGCACGCGGTTTCGCCGGATAATGCAGAGGCTCTGCCGATTATAATAGATAAGGCAAGGGAGATGGGGTATGAATTTGCATCGCTTGACGAATTGTAACAGAAAAAGCAGGACCGTTGGTCCTGCTTTCTTACTTGGTAGTCTTTTTAACTGTTTTTTTAGCTGCCGGTTTAGTTGCTTTCTTCTCGACTGCAGGCTTTGCTTCTGCCTTTTTAGCAGTTGTCTTTTTGGGTGCTGCCGCTTTTTTTGCCGTTTTCTTTTCGGGAGCCTTTACAACACTTGCTGCTGCTGCAAAATCTTCGGAATTACCATTGATGTAGAGTCTGCCGGTTTCAAGTGCCGTTGCAATAGAAAGCTTTTTATCAAGAATTTTATTTAAATCCTGTCTGGCAAGGGTAACGTCAGCGGTGTTGTCGCGGTAATCATATGGCTCTACAAAAAGCTTACCGTCGGTAAACTGAATATAGAATGCGCCGCCGCAGTCTTCGTCTGTCATATTAACCTGAATTGCAAATTCGTTTGTGAGCTTTGATGTATCAGCATTATCAAACTTTGCTTTGATTTTCAAAAATGCCTGTTCGAAAGTCATTGTAAATTCCTCCTAATTAAATTATTACCCCAGATAATTATATAATAGGTAAAATAAACTGTCAATATACATATAGGAAAAATATTCCACATTATGCAATATAATCTGACAAAAAAAGACAGCCCCGAGGGAGTAAAACCCTCAAAGCCGCCCCTTAATAGCTTAAATTATGCAGAGTAAACACTGCACTGCTTCTTATCCTTACCTTTTCTCTCGAACTTAACTGTACCGTCAATCTTAGCGAAAAGTGTATCATCGCTGCCAATGCCAACGTTGTTACCCGGATGAATTTTTGTGCCTCTCTGTCTTACCAAAATACTGCCTGCTAAAACCTTCTGACCGTCAGCGCGCTTTACGCCAAGTCTTTTCGATTCGCTATCACGACCGTTTTTGGTACTTCCCATACCTTTTTTATGAGCCATTAAAAACACCTCAGCTTTCCGATATATTTATGAAAATTATTTGTTGATTGTCTCGATTACAACCTTAGTGTAGGGCTGTCTGTGGCCCTTCTTGCTTCTCTCGTTCTTCTTTCTCTTCATCTTGAAAACGTAGATTTTCTTAGCCTTACCCTGCTTAACAACCTTAGCGGTTACCTTAGCACCCTCTACTGTCGGCTCGCCGATGGTAAGAGCATCTCCGTCAGAAACAGCAAGTACTGTGTCGAAAGTAACAACCTCGCCCTCCTGAGCCTCAAGCTTCTCTACGAAGATTGTATCGCCCTCGGAAACCTTGTACTGCTTTCCGCCTGTAACGATTACTGCATACATTGTGTTACACCTCCTTATTATTATGAAGTCGCGCCCTTGCAGGTACTGCCAGAAGACAGATTTATAACCTTGCTCAATGCGGATACTCAAACATTATACACTTATTTTTCTCTTGTGTCAAGTATTTTTTAATAATTTTGTAGAATTATTGGGTGTATTTTCATATTTATCAAAATTTTTTTGTAAAAAACTTGACACAGATATGTAAAATGAGGTATAATATTTGTTGTGGCAACTATTGCTTATTTAAGGATAGTTTTTCCATTAAACAGCCGGAATTTGTTTTGCCGGAGGGAGGGAAACAGATGTCAGAAATTCGTGTAAAAGACAACGAGTCTTTGGATAGCGCTCTTCGCCGTTTCAAAAGACAGTGTGCGAAGTCGGGCGTTATGTCTGAGATAAGAAAGCGCGAGCATTATGAAAAGCCGAGCGTAAAGCGTAAGAAGAAGTCAGAGGCTGCTCGTAAGAGAAAGTTTTAATTAGGTGTAAGTATGAATCTTAAAGATAGATTGGCGCAGGATTTAAAAGCTGCTATGAAAGATAAAGACACCGTGCGAAAAAACGTCGTTCAGATGATTCGCGCCGGAGTCCTACAAATCGAAAAAGACAAGCTAATCACTCTTGATGATGAAGGCGTTCTTGACGTAATTGCTAAGCAGTTAAAGCAGAGGAAGGATTCACTTCCCGATTACGAAAAGAGCGGAAGAAGCGATTTGATCGCCGAACTTAAGGCAGAAATTGGTTTTTTGATGGAATACTTACCCGAACAGCTTTCGGACGAGGAGCTTACCGCTATTGTAAAAGAGGCGGTTGAGACAGTCGGTGCTGTGTCCGTAAAGGATATGGGTAAGGTCATGGCTGCGGTTATGCCAAAAACAAAGGGCAGAGCCGATGGCAGACGTATAAATGAGATAGCAAAATCTTTGTTGTCTTAAATATTTGTTTACTATCCGCACAGGTGATTTTCGCCTGTGCGGATTATATGCTGGTGTGGCTCAATGGTAGAGCAGCGGTATCGTAAACCGCAGGTTGGGGGTTCGATTCCCTTCACCAGCTCCACGTCAGAGCAAGCTATATATCGCTTGCTCTGATTTTTTATGCAAAAATCAGAGTCCGCTCATTCCGCTGCTCTTCCTTTTTCGTAAAAAGGCACGCTCGGAGAACCTGTTCATTTGTAAACGCACTCACTGACGGTTCTCTGTCGCTACCACCTTTTTACGAGTGTGCCTTCGGCACAGGCTATTACGAACGTAAGGTTAAAAAATCCGTTCAACAAATATTGAACGGATTTTTTGTTCTATAATAATTTAATTACCAAATCATAGCAAAATATGCGGCATAGGCAAGGAGCATCAATATGCCTGCCCAGCGTTTTAGCTGTCTGTCCTTTAAGGCACAGACGAGAAGCAAAACTGCGGCAGCAGTTGCGATAATCGTATCAAAGCGGAATCCTGTTGCGAAGGGAACAGGTACTATTACCGCCGATACACCTATAACAAACAGAATATTAAATATGTTACTGCCGACAATATTACCTATTGCAATATCTGCATTACCCTTTCTTGCGGCCGAAACTGATGTAAATAGCTCCGGAAGTGATGTGCCGAGGGCAACGATTGTAAGTCCTATAAATCTTTCGCTTAAGCCCAGAGCATTTGCAATGCTTGTTGCGGCATCTACCGTAACATCGCTACCCAATACAATCAGAACGAGTCCTACTACAGTCCATATAAGAGCCTTTGATATTGAAAGCTCTTTAACACTTTCATCTTCGTCGGTTTTATCCTTTTTTGCCATCACAAATAGGTATCCAAGATAAATAACAAATACAACTAAAAGCAAAATACCTTCTATAAGACCTATTGTACCGTTGTATCCGATTGCAAGCAGAAGCAGAGTAACTGCAAGCATAAAAGGTATTTCAACCTTAATGGTGGATTTTGCAACGGCGAGTGGTGTTATAATTGATGAAAGTCCCAAAATAATCAAAATATTAAGGATATTACTTCCTACAATGTTTCCTACGGTAATGTCAGCATTACCTTTGAGTGCAGCGGTTATACTTACAGCAGCCTCGGGTGCGCTTGTTCCCATTGCAACGATTGTAAGACCGATTACGAGCTGAGGTATACCAAACTTTGTCGCAATACCTGATGAACCGTCTACAAACCAATCCGCACCCTTTACAAGCATCAGAAAGCCGATGGCAAGCAATACGATTTGCAATATGATTTCCATTTTTATCTTCTCCAGTTAATTTATAGTTTATATTTCTCAGCATAGAATGAATATTTGCTCTTAAATTCATCACTTTCCGATTTTATAAGTCTTACCCCCTCGTGCATATTGAGGTTGTGATGAGAGGTTTCTATAATACAGCTTGCTATATTTGAGCAATGATCCGCGGTTCTTTCAAGATTTGTAAGAAGGTCTGACCAGACAAAGCCGACATCAATGGTACAATCTCCCTGCTGTAATCTTACAATGTGGTTTGCGCGGAGTTTTTCTTTAAGATTATCAATAAGCTCCTCCAAAGGCTCTATATCAAGAGCGGCATTGAGATTATTGTTTTCAAAAGCAGTGAGCGCAAGCTCGGTGATTTCCTTTACTGCATCTGCAAGAATTCTAAGCTCTGCTTTTCCGCTGTCTGAGAAGGCGATGCCCTTGTCCCTGAGCTCTTCTGCAGACTCTAAAATGTTTACACTGTGGTCGGAAATTCTTTCAAAATCGCCTATGAGTCGAAGAAGTCTTGCCGCTTCGGCACTTTCGTCTTCGTTAATCTGATGCGAGGAAAGTTTTACCAGATAGTTTCCTATAATATCTTCGTAATGGTCTGTTTTTTCCTCGTTGTAGCGAATTTCCTCTGCAACTGCCGCCTTGTAGTCAAAGAGAACGTATAATCCGTCCTTTAAAGCACTTACTGCACATCTTGCCATATCAAGTGCGTATTTGCGGCAGGTATCGAGTGCAACTGCAGGTGTGAGAAGGAGTCTTTCGTCAAGCTCGGTTTTTTCTTCTTTAACTTCGCTGTCTGGGACAACCTTGCAGACAAGCTTTTCGAGAAGTGCTGACATCGGCAGAAGAATAGCCGTACATATCACGTTAAATAATGAGTGTGAAACCGCAATTCCGAAATGAGTTGCAGATTGGTCAAGTATAGCCGGTGCAAATACGCCCTTTATAATATACAAAACAGCCATAAGTACGACCGTTCCTATTACGTTAAAGAAAAGATGCGCAAGAGCTACTCTCTTTGCGTTTCTGTTAGTGCCGAAGGACGAGAGAATTGCCGTTATACAGGTACCGATATTCTGTCCCATAATAATGGGTAACGCTGCACCGTAGGATATTTGCCCCGTTACGGTAAGTGCCTGAAGAATACCGACCGAGGCTGAACTTGACTGAATGATTGCTGTCAGGATTGCGCCTGCAAGCACGCCTAAAATCGGGTTTTTAAACATCACAAACATCTGTCTGAATTCGGGTACATCTCGAAGTCCCGAAACTGCTCCAGACATTATATCCATACCGAACATCAATACCGCAAAGCCTAAAAGTATTGTTCCTGTATCCTTCTTTTTTGTGGTTTTGCAGAACATATAAAATATTATTCCGATAAGTGCGAGTACGGGAGTGAAAGAAGTCGGTTTAAAAAGCTGTACAAAAAAGTTGCTGCTTTCGATGCCACCCAAACTCAAAATCCATGAGGTTATTGTTGTTCCGATATTCGCACCCATAATTACGCTTATGGCTTGCTTTAAAGTCATAAGTCCTGAGTTTACGAAACCGACTGCCATAACCGTTGTTGCTGATGAGCTTTGGATAATAGCAGTTACGCCAAGTCCTGTCAAAAAGCCTGCCAGCTTGTTTGTGGTAAGCTTGCCTATTATTGCGCTCAGCTTATCACCTGCACGTCTTTCAAGTGCATCGCCCATAATGTTCATACCGAACAGAAACAGACAAAGTCCGCCTATAAGTGTCAATACGTCAAAAAAATTCATAAATTCATTCCTTTCTTTTTTCTTTTGCATATTCCTACAAAAGTTATTATATCACCGTGGCGGTAAAGATGCGGTAAAGATTGCACTAAAAATAAAAAAAGCCTTAAAAACAGCAATATGCTGAAATTAAGGCTTATGTTATTCGTTATCATTGTGCATTCTGTAGCCTACACCAAGCTCGTTTGAAATGTATTTGTTCTCTCCGGGCTTAAGGTTAAGCTTTTTACGGATATTCGCCATATTTACCTGTAGCTTTTTAGTGCTTCCGGAATCGGAATACCCCCATATTTCTCGTATAATTGCTGAGTAGGTAAGCACCTTTCCGAAATGCTCAGAAAGATATGACATTATATTGAATTCTGTTTGAGTAAGCTTTATTTCTTTGCCGTCAAAGAATACCTTTCTTGAGTCATAGTCAATCATAAGGGGACCTGTTTCAAATCTGCCTCCGTGCAGGAGTCCATCGTCAGAAGTGCGACGGCTTGTCCTTAAAATACATCTTATTCTTGCCAAGAGTTCTGCCGAGCCAAATGGCTTTGTAACATAATCGTTTGCACCCGTATCAAGAGCCTCGACTTTATCTCTTTCGCTTGACCTGGCAGAAAGCACAATAACTGGCGTGGAGGAGATGTTGCGTATTTCTTTTAAAAAGACTGTGCCGTCGAGGTCGGGAAGCCCTAAATCAAGGATAATCAAATCGGGCAAATGTGAAGTAAAGAGCATAAGACCTTCTTTGACGGAGCTGCCTGTCAGCACCTTATAGTCATTTGCCTCTAAAAGTGCCGAAACAAATCTTGTTATATTTGCATCATCTTCTATAATGAGTATCTTGTATTTGTTATTCATATATGTCCTCCTGCATATCAAGGGAAAACCGGAAAATCATTCCGCCCGATTTTGCTTTTTCTGCACGAATTTCGCCGCCGTGAGCCTTAATAATGGCAGAGCATACCGATAAACCTATGCCCATACATCGTTTTTTGTTGTCTTTGGGAATGTCCTCTGAGCTATAGTAGCCCGAAAATATATTTTTAAGCCGTCGCTTGTCAATGCCGCAACCGTCGTCCTCGACTTCAAATATAACCTTTTGCTCGTTGGTGTATATGTTAAGCTTAAGAACTGTCATACCCTTTGCGTGTTCAACTGCATTGTTTAGTAAGTTTACCAAAACCTGTTCAATTAAAATTGCATCGGCAAGCACAATTATAAAATCGTCGGGCATTGTAAGTTTTACTGCTTGCTCTGGATAGTTTTTTCTGAACTTGGTAAGAACTGTATCAATAAGCTCCTCCAATACCACCTCCGACTTTATAAGCTCAAGGCTGTTGTTGTCTATTTTTGTTACAGATAGGAGGTTTTCGACCATCCGTATAAGCCATTCAGAGTCCTCGGTTATACCGTTTAAAATATCGAGCTTCGTTTCGGTTGACAGGGTATCGTAGTTGTCGATTACGGTAGAGCTTGCACCATAAATGGCAGTAAGAGGGGTCCTTAAATCGTGAGAAATCGCCCTTAATAAGTCTGCACGCATTTTCTCGCGCTCTGCGGCAATTCGGGCATTTTCGTTTTGTTTCAGTTTGGTGGTAAGGGTACTGGTTACAAAGGTTACAAAAGCCATAATCACTGCTGATACAATGTTTTCGGGTGCATTAAAATCAAATGCAAAGAGCGGGAAGGTAAAAGCAAAATTTACCGCCAAAACACAAAGCGGTACCGAAATAAGCCCGTATAAATACCCATCTGTTGTAAGTGTAATCAGAAATATTGCAAGAACAAATAATAGCGGTATAAGAGCGTTGGTATCTAATATATTCTGTATTACAAGAGCTGCAAAAAAAGTTATAACGAGTATTACAACTGTAATTGCAGTATCACGTAAAATTGATTTTCTGTTTGAACTCATAGGGATAAATCCTCCAAAATGACTTTGCTGACATTATATCAAAAAGATTTCTAAAAAACAATAGCTTATATCAAGCTTTTACTGAAAAAACCGCCTTATAAAAGGCGGTTTTTTAGTTCACACGGTAAGTTCTGATATTCTGATATGTAGTATCTATCAGAAGCTTCCCAAACCAAAGCTTATTCCCAAAGCGTCATTGACCTGCTCCATAAGAGGAGTATCAAGGTGTGCAATACGTTCTCTGAGTCTTTTTTTGTCGATTGTTCTGACTTGCTCCAACAGTATTACTGAATCGCGGTATAGACCGTATTCTGATGCGGGCAATTCAATATGAGTCGGCATTTTGGCCTTGTTAATCTGCGAGGTAATAGCCGCCGCAATAACTGTTGGGCTGTATTTATTCCCGACATCGTTCTGGACTATAAGCACGGGGCGGACTCCGCCTTGCTCGCTGCCTACGACGGGACTTAAGTCGGCGTAATAAATATCTCCGCGTTTAATGCTGTAATTCACTCAAATTCACGCTCCGCAGGAAAGTAGTAGCCGAAAATTTCTTTCGACAACTATATTTTTCCACAGACACGCATATTTTAATCAGTCTTGCGAAAATTTCTGTGATTTATCCGATTTCCTCCGTTTCATAGTATGCCAAAGCGGTCGGATATGTTCTCGGGACTCGCTTTGAAACGGAAGTGAGAAGCTCATAGGATATAGTACCCGAAAGCTTTGCAAGCTCATCGGGGGAGA
>JAZROS010000089.1:0-1929 GCA_045648825.1 Clostridia bacterium
AAATTTGATAAAGACCAGCTTGAAAATATTCTTGCACGAGCAAAATAATTTAAGAAATATTGATAATACTCAAAAAAAATACTTGACAATATTACTTGTGAAGTGTATAATAATTAAGATGTCCGATTTAGTGCGCGAAAATCGGTTAGAACTGTTACAATAATTGGAGGTGTTAAGAAATGAAAAGAACTTATCAGCCTAAAAAGCGTCAGAGATCAAAGGAGCACGGTTTCAGAAAAAGAATGAGCACAGCTTCAGGTAGAAAGATTTTGGCAAGAAGAAGGTCAAGAGGCAGAAGAAAGTTATCTGCATAAGATTAAGGCGAGAAGTTGTGCTTCTTGCCTTTTTGACATTTTAAGTGATAATTTTAATTATGAAATTTACAGAAAGTATTACCGAAAACAGAGTATACCGGCAGATGTATAGTCGCGCAAAAAATGTAGTCTGCAGAAATATTGTGGTATATTTAAAAAGGAACAGACTTGGCATAAACAGACTCGGACTAACATGTACCAAGACGGTGGGAAAAGCAGTTGAACGCAACCGCGCCAAACGTCTTATGAAGGAAGCGTACAGACTTAACGAGGGCAAGCTTCAAAAAGGCTATGATGTTGTAATCGTGGCCCGTACAAGAGCAAAGGATGCACGATTTTCTGAGGTGGAGAGTGATTTTCTTACTGCTTCAAAAAAGTTATCCTTTCTTCTGGAGAGTGAATAATGAAACGGCTTAGTATGTATCTTATACGATTTTATCAGAAGAATATCTCACCGCTTAAAGGTGCACCCTCGTGCAGATTTATCCCTACTTGCTCCGAGTATGCGTATCAGGCAATAGAAAAGTACGGCTTTATAAAAGGTACGTATCTTGCCGTTCGCAGATTACTCAAATGCCACCCGTTCCATAAGGGCGGTTATGACCCCCTTGAATAGCCTTATTACGAAAGGAAATGTCTGATGTTCGAATTTTTTATTACAAAGCCTCTTGGCTTTATTATTCAGTTTATTTATAGTATTGTGCAAAACTACGGTTGGGCGATTGTACTTTTTACCGTTGTAGTTAAGCTGCTTTTGATGCCTTTGCAGATAAGGTCTCAGAAGAGTATGAAGAAACAGCAGAAAATACAGCCTGTAATAATGGAGCTGCAGAAAAAATATGCAAATGATAAAGAAAAGCTCCAGACCGAGATGATGAAGATTTATAAGGAGAATAATGTAAGTATGACAGGCGGCTGTCTGCCACTCTTAATTCAGTTCCCTATACTTATCGGTCTGTATCAGGTAATTCAAAGACCTTTAAGCTACCTTCTTAATGTTGATTTTAAGCTTGAAGCAGTTATAGAAAGAATTAGTGATGTTATAGCAAAAATGTCTGCTGACCCTGTAGTTATGCATGCAGTAGAAGGACTTAAAAATCTTGAGCCTGCTGCTTTAGCAGAACGTATTCATAAAACTTATCAGATACAGTTCCTCACATGGACAAGATACCTCGAGGAAACTGTTGGCGGATTTTCCGACTGGGTACTTAACTTTAATTTCCTTGGTCTTGATTTGTCAAAGAACCCCTCAGCAGGAATATCAGCACTCTTTAGCGGGAACTTTGAAAATATAAGCACTATTTTATTACTTTTGATTCCTGCGGTTGCTGTCTTTGCGACATGGCTTTCTATGAAACAGAGCCAGAAGATGACATCGGCAAAGAAGACAGACGATATGGCGGATTCTGCGGCTACTATGAATTCTATGTCAAAGACAATGAATTATATGATGCCGATAATGACCGGAGTATTTACTTTTACACTTCCGGCAGCTATGGGTGTATATTGGATAACATCAAGTATAATGCAGATTGTAACGCAGTATATACTTAGTGTTTATTTAGATAAAAAGGAGGATGATTTCGTTGTTAAAATTCCCGAAAAAAACAGAAAA
>JAZROS010000090.1:0-1599 GCA_045648825.1 Clostridia bacterium
ACAAAAAACTGTTGCATTCAATGCAACAGTTTTGTCTTATGCCTGTTCACCTGTTTTGACAGTAATTTTGTATTCTATTCCCCAATCGTACGCCATTTTTTCCATATCGGCAGGCGCACCCGCTTCTCTGATTAAATCAAGAGCACGTTTTACTGTGTTTGTAAACATACGAAGGTCTGTCCTGCTTGCAATCTTCACGTTACTGCGGCGGTCTCGCTGAGAACGGAGCATAGATTTTACCAGTTCCTCCGTCTGTGTTATGCTAAGATGCTTACGGCACACTTCTTTTGCAGCTTTTAGCTGACTTTCCTCATCCGAAAGATGCAAAAGTGCTCTTGCATGACGTTCACTTAAGCTATACTCTCTTACAAGTCTTTTTACTCTCGGCGGCAGCCTTAAAAGCCTTAGCTTATTTGCAACCGTCGACTGAGACTTTCCTATCTTCTGTGCTAATTCCTCTTGAGTAAAACCGCGCTCGGAAATCAGCTTACGGTAACCCTCTGCAATCTCAAAAAAGCACAAATCCTCTCTCTGAAGATTTTCCAAAAGTGCTATAAGCGCCGACTTTTCCTCGTCAGCATTTATCACTATTGCAGGAATGGTATCAAGTCCTACATTTTCCGAGGCCCTAAATCTTCTCTCTCCTGCAACGATTTCGTATCCATCAAACACCTTTCTTACCGTTATCGGCTGAATTACTCCGAATTCTTCTATTGATGCCGACAGCTCCTCCATAGCAATAGTGTCAAAATGCTTTCTCGGTTGATTTGGATTAGGCCTGATTAAATTCATAGGCAGGCTGTACACCCGCATACGCTCGTCCGGCTTCTTTTTGAACACTTGCAAAAGCCTGCACTCCTTCTCTTTAGTTTTTCCGACCAATAAAGGTGGAAGGTGTAAGACGGCAGGCGGCGGGGGCACATACCGCAAGATTGGGAGCATCAGGTATGTATTTTAAAACCGTCAGGCCGTCTTACATTTTTGATTATAGCACACTATTTCAAAAATGGAAGTCTTTTCGCCCGACAGAAAATGACAGTTTTTTCGTTATTTGGCACCTTTCTTCAAATTATAACAGCCTCCGATAGGGGATTTTGCCGCAATACCAGCTTTTCTGGGATATTGCATCGGAGTATGTCTTACTTTTTTTACAATAATTATCTTGTGCTCAAGGTCGGTAAAGGGTATTTCAGCCGAAAATATACTCTCCACCTTGCCGCCAAGCACTTCAATAGCGCGTTTGGCTGCCGACAGCTCCTCGTCTGCAAGCGGACCTTTAAGCGCCAGAAAATATCCGCCCACCTTCACAAAAGGCAGGCAAAGCTCGGATAAAACCGTCATATTGGCTACCGCTCTTGATACAACTGTATCAAACTGTTCACGCATAAGTCTTCCGCCGTCCTCAGCACGAGAGTGAACAGTTTTCACTCCCTCCAAACCAAGTTCTTCGCATACGTTATCCAAAAAAGTAAGCCGTTTTTTTAATGAATCTAATAATGTCAGCTCTATCTCAGGCTTCATTATCTTAAGCACAAGACCGGGAAAACCCGCACCGCAGCCAATATCAGCCACCCTACCCTTAACCTTGCCCGTTACAAG
>JAZROS010000091.1:0-2580 GCA_045648825.1 Clostridia bacterium
ACCTTGTCAAAATCAATCATCTTCGAACGGTAACAAGGGCCTTGTAAGGCTTTGCCAAACCCTTTTGATTTTACCTTATATTCCTCGTAAAACGCACGCGCAACACTATAAACATTTATGTCATTCCCAAAAAGTACGGGGATAAATTCCTTTTCAACAAAATTCATTTTTTACACTCCTATTTGATATTTGAAAGGTAGGTATTTTTCATATATAGCGCATCTTCAGCCTGCGTTCCCGCTGACTCACAAATAATGGTGGGAGTCCAGCCACGCTCATACAAAAGCTCACCCAAAGGCTCAAACACAGGTCCATAAACCTCATCTTCAAAAGTCAGATGCTTTTTCTCACCGCCCGGTGTGGTGTACTCAATCTTGGAAAAATGACTGTGGAAAATTTTTGCTCTGTCTTCACCTAACTTATCCGCCATTTTGTCAAGAATTAGTGCATAATCAGCTTTGGTTTTAATACCGCCAAATGTTCTGGCATTAAGGTGCCCGAAATCTATACAGGGCAAAAAACTGTCATCAACCCGGCACAATTCCATAACCTCGTCCAAATCGCCAAGCTGATTTATCTTGCCCATCGTTTCGATACAAAGATGTATATTATCAAGTCCCGCCACTTTCATTTCAGATATAGCAGTTTTAAGGGTTACTTTTGCATTTTCCAGTGCCTCTTCCCTCGAAAGCTTACAAAGAGCACCGCTATGAACTACAATTCTGTCTGAGTTAAACGCCTTTGCAAGCTCCAAAGTCTGCATTATATAACCTATACTGCTTTTCCTTTTATCCTCTTCAGCAGTTGCAAGGTTAATGTAATACGGCGAGTGAACGGAAAGTGCTATGTTATATTCCTCTGCTGCAAGCCTAATTTTCTCAGCTGTTTGAGCACCGCATCTTACTCCATTACCGCATTGATACTCATACGCATCAAGGTTTTTATTTCTAAGCCAGCCGGGCATCTGCTCGGATGCCTTGAAACCCTCTTTATAAAAGCTGTCGCTATTTCCTGCAGGGCCAAATTTAATTCCCATATAATTATCCTTTCGTTATCAGTGAAAGTGTGTATTTTTTCAGTATTTCCGCCGCATAGTCGGTTGGTGTTAATCCTGTATAGACAGGTATTTTATAGTCGCAATCGTCGTAAAATTCTTTTCTTGAATTAAATCTTGCTATCACATTGTCAACCTCGTCGGACATAAGAGGTCTTGTAGTCTTTGCATCGGTCATTCGCTCTTTTATCAAGGCTTCATTCATTTCAAGATTAAAGACAACACCTGTCTTTTTTAGCACCTCGCGGTTAATCTCTCTTATAACCGCACCGCCGCCTGTAGAAACAATAACACCCTTTTCCTCGGCTGCCGCATGACACGCAACAGTTTCAAGGTCGCGGAAATATTCTTCGCCAAAATTCTCAAATATTTCGTTTGCAGTCATACCCATTTCCTGTTCAATCATCGTGTCGGTATCAACGAGCTTTCTGCCTGTAATTGTAGCAAGCTCTTTTCCGATTGTGGTTTTGCCCGAAGCCATAAAGCCTGTTAGCACAATATTTTTCATCAGCCAAGCACCGCCTTTTTCGCAAGCTCAAAAGCATCTTCGGGAAGCTTGGTATCTGTAAAAAGCTCATAGGCAAGTATGCCCTGATAAATGAGCATTCCAAGCCCGTTTACTGTTCTGGCACCACGCATTTCTGCTTGCTTTAAAAACTCCGTACGAAACGGATTATATATCATATCCACAACAGCGGTATCCGAATCAATAAAGCTTAAATCATCGTACGGCAAAATACCGATTTGCGGCTCCATTCCAGCTGTTGTTGTGTTTATTACAACATCATAGTGAGTTAGCATCATTTTTGTATTTATTTCATACCCGACAACCGATTTTACATAATCTTTAAGCCTTAATGCACGTTCTTCAGTTCGATTTACAACCGTGATTGACTTTGCACCATTCATAGCAAAAAGAACAACTATCGGCTGTGTCGCACCGCCTGCTCCAAAAATAAGCACATCTTTGCCCACAATATCAACACCCTCACGGAGTATTGATTTATAAAAACCCTCGGCGTCGGTGTTGTAGCCATAGAGTTTTCCATCACGGTTTACGACAGTGTTTACCGAGCCAAAAAGTCTTGCTTGCTCGTCTATTTCGTCAAGATATTGAATTACGTCAAATTTGTGTGGTGCGGTGATGTTTACACCTTTTATACCAAGGCCTCTTACTCCGCATATCGCATCTGCAAGCTTGTCCGTTGTTACGTTAAATGCCGTATACACACAATTTACATCTGTAAGCTTTGCAAACTCCCTGTGCATTTGGGGAGATTTGGAATGCTTGACAGGTGTTCCTATTATACCCAAAACCTTTGTATGTGCATCGACTGTCATTCTTCCCATTCCTTTGCCTTATAGTTTTTAAGTACAATCTTTTCCATCGCTCTTTTCATCCCGAAAAACGGGGTCTCCTTTGCCTCAATAGGATTTACCATAACCGACAGGATACCTGCTCTATTAGCAGCATACACATCTGTAAAAACCTGATCGCCGATTAAAACAGTGTTGGTTTTATCCGC
>JAZROS010000092.1:0-4318 GCA_045648825.1 Clostridia bacterium
GCAGTTGGCGATGATGCCGGTGCGGTTGTGTGTGATATTGTTAATAACATCTATGATGAGGATGAGGACGAATTTATTACAATCTACTACGGCGAGGATACGGCAAAGGACGATGCGGAAGCACTTGCTGAAAAGGTTGAAGAAATGTATCCTGATGCTGAAGTAACACTCCGTTATGGCGGTCAGCCGGTATATTATTATATTGTATCAGTAGAATGATAGGTGGCGGAGCAAATTTTTGCTCCGCTTCTGTTTTACGAAAGAGGATTTTTTATGTCAAAGCTTACCGATATTAAGGGTATAGGTGAAAAAAGAGCTGCACTTTTTGCTAAAATCGGTGTTACCGATACTGAGGAGTTATTGCGCTACTTTCCGCGAGGTTATGAAGACAGAACTAAAATCGCACCGCTTAGCGAAGCGCCTATGGGCGAAAACGTTTGTATTCGTGCCAGGGCTTTTTCTGGTGTCAGGGAAACCCGTATCAGAAAGAATATGACAATTTATTCTATGATTATAAATGATGACAGCGATGCAATAAGTGTTATATGGTATAATAACAGGTTTGTTAAAGGCGCATTTTCTGAGGGGAAGGAATACATATTTTACGGGAAAATAATTCTAAACAGAGGTAAACGTGAGCTTGTAAACCCGGTTTATGAGTCGGTTGACAAACAGAGATTTACCGGCAGAATTGTGCCTGTCTATCCTTTGTGTGAAGGACTTACTCAAGCAGCAGTAAGGTCGGCGGTTGAAAATGTAATCGGTGAAAAGGACAGAATAACAGAGTATATTCCAAGACAAGTACGTTATGACAATAATCTTTGTGAGCTGAATTTTGCAATTTCCAACATTCATTTTCCTGAAAGTGCCGAAAGCTATGAAATAGCAAGACGGAGATTTGTTTTTGAGGAACTTTTTACTCTTAGACTCGCACTTATGCTTAAAAAGGGAAATAATCAGGTGAGGGAGCGAACGCCTTATAACAATTTAGACTACAGTAATTTTGTAAACGGTCTTCCGTTTAAGCTGACGGGAGCACAGGAAAGAGTAATTTCGCAAATTGCAGAGGATATGTCGTCGGGTACAGCTATGAGCAGACTTGTGCAGGGTGATGTCGGCTCGGGTAAGACGGCGGTTGCGGCAGCAGCGATATATATGACCGTTAAAAACTCTTATCAGGCAGCGATGATGGCACCCACCGAAATACTTGCTAAACAACACTTTGAGAGCTTTGTTAAAATGTTTGAGCCTTTTGGTATCAGGGTAGTGCTTTTAACATCTTCATCAAAGAGAAAAAAAGCAACACTTGCAATGATTGAAAGCGGAGAGGCTGATGTTATAGTCGGCACACACGCGGTACTTCAGAAAAATGTAGTATTCAAAAATCTTGCACTTGCTGTAACCGATGAACAGCATAGATTTGGCGTAGCGCAGCGCGGTATGCTGATAGATAAAGGCGAAAATGTCAATGTGCTTGTTATGACAGCCACACCAATCCCCAGAACTCTTGCACTGATATTGTATGGTGATTTGAATTTGTCAGCGCTTGACGAGCTTCCTCCGGGCAGAAAGCCTGTTAAAACCTATGCGGTTGGCGAAAATATGAGAGAAAGAATATATGCGTTCCTTGAAAAGAATGTCAAAAGCGGTATGCAGGCATATGTTGTGTGTCCCCTTGTTGCAGAAACAGAACAGTCAGACCTTGAAAATGCCCAGAATTTATCCGAAAAGCTTAGAAAAGCTTATCCTGATTTTAAGATAGGCCTTATTCACGGTAAAATGAAAGCGACAGAGAAGGATGAAATAATGTCAGCTTTTGTTTCTGGTGAGATAAACGTACTTGTGTCAACTACTGTTATAGAGGTTGGCGTAAATGTTCCAAACAGTAACATTATGATTATTGAAAATGCAGAACGTTTTGGCCTTTCGCAGCTTCACCAGCTTCGAGGCAGAGTTGGAAGAGGTGCTGAGCAAGCGTATTGCATAATGGTTGCTCACGGAAAAAATGAGGTAACCAAGATGCGTATGAAGACTATGTGCGAGTCAAATGACGGATTTTATATAGCTGAGCAGGATTTAAAGCTAAGAGGTCCGGGAGATTTCTTTGGTACAAGACAACACGGTTTGCCTGAACTTAAAATAGCGAATTTGTTTGAGGACAGCGACCTTTTAATTATGGCTCAAAATGCAGCTGATGCGCTATTTAAAATAGACCCCACTCTTGATAAAGAGGAAAACAGACTTCTAAAATTAAGAGCAAAGAGTATAATAGCAGAAAACTCTGTGATGAATTAACAAATGAATGGCGAATTCCTGCAATTTTGAAGAATAATTTGTAAAAAAGTTAAAAATTTTTTTGAAAAAGGTTGACCTTTTTGGATTTATATTATACAATATAAGAAGTAGCTTGGGAGTGTGGGTAATGAGAATTATTTCAGGCAACCGCCGAGGTCATAAGCTTGTTGGATTTGAAGGCGAAAATATTCGTCCTACTACTGACAGGGTAAAGGAATCGGTGTTTAATCTTATTCAGGGATTTATTGCAGATGCATCTGTTCTTGATTTGTTTGCAGGCAGCGGTGCACTTGGTTTTGAAGCAATGAGCCGTGGAGCAAGTGAGGTTACTTTTGTAGATGCTGCCAAGGCATCGATTGAGGTTGTTTCAAAGAATGCATTATCGCTTAAATTTGGCGATGGTGTTAAGATTTTGAATATGCCTTATCAGGAGTTTTTCAAAATCTCAAAGGATAGCTTTGATATAATTTTTTTAGACCCGCCATACAACAAGGGTTTTATAGAGCCTGTGCTCATTGACATTGTTGAAAATAACCGTTTAAATGACGGAGGCATAATTGTACTTGAAAGCGATGATACAGATATGCACTCGGAATTTGACGGACTTTCCGTTTTAAAACAAAAGAAATACGGAAGAAGCTATATTACCGTTTACCAAAGAGGTGAGGCACGTTGAGAATAGCAGTTTATCCGGGCAGCTTTGACCCGATAACAAACGGACATCTTGACATCATAAAACGTGCAGCCAAGGTTTATGACAAGGTTGTTGTCGGTGTGCTTGATAACATAAACAAGAAGCCGTTGTTTACAATTACCGAGCGTAAACAGATGATTGACACGGTAATATCTGATATTGACAATGTGGAATGTGATGTCTTTTCGGGACTCTTGGTTGATTTTCTCAAGATAAAGGATGCAACTGTAATAATTAAAGGCTTAAGAACTGTGGCAGATTTTGAATATGAGTTCCAGATGGCGCTTCTTAATAAAGCACTTAATCCGGAGTTTGAGACGATGTTTATGATGACTAATTCAGGGTATTCTTATATCAGCTCAAGCATGGTCAAAGAGGTCGCAAAATATAACGGTTGCCTTGAAGGTCTGGTGCCGGAGGAGATTATTCCGGAAATAAGAAAAAAGTATATTTAAGTGATAGGAGTATGAGGTTATGGAAATCTTAGAAATTATTGATTTGATGGAAGAAAGCATTGACAAGTCGCCGGTTGTTCCTTTAAGCGGCAAAATACTGGTTGACAAGGAGGACCTTCTTGACTATATTCAGGAGATGCGCCTTGTATTCCCTGAGGAGCTTAAAGAGGCGAAGTGGGTTAAGGAAGAAAGACAGAGAATTCTTTCAGAAGCTGAAACCCGTGCGCAGACAATGGTAAAGAATGCTGAGGATAAGGTTCGTCAGATGATTGACGAGAACGAAGTTACAAGACAGGCTGTCGAGCAGGCTAACCAGCTTGTAAACGATGCTCAGACAAGGTCAATGGAAATTAAAATTGACTGCGACCAGTACGCTGACGATGTTTTAGGTGATGTTGAAAAGCGTTTGGATATGTTGCTTAAGAAGGTTCACGATGACCGTGTATACTTTAACAGCAAACAGTAATAATATTTAGTAAATAAAGGCTGTACCTTTAATGCTTTTCGGAAAGTGAATATAGGTATAGCCTTGTTTTTTTGCTGAATACGAGATGGGAAAATAAGGAGTTATGACTATGATTACATCTGGAATGGAAGGCAGTTACGAGGTAGTTGTAAATGAAACAAATACTGCTCTTACTATGAAAAGCGGTTCACTTGAGGTTTTTGCTACACCTGCTTTAGTAGCTGTACTTGAAGCGGCTGCTGTTGCTGCAGTAGAAAATGAACTTGATGATGGCTACACTACTGTTGGATGCGGAATATCAATTACACATACAGCACCGACTGTTACAGGCGTAAAGATTACTGCTATTGCTACGGTAAAAGAGGTTGTTGACCGAAGAATTGTATTTAACGTAATTGCAAAGGATGA
>JAZROS010000093.1:0-3918 GCA_045648825.1 Clostridia bacterium
TTCTTGTTTTTAAATAATGTTGTGAGAAACTCGCTATTCACTAAAGCTTACCTCCAGATGATATTATTACACCCATAAACTTCCCTAAGACGTGCTGTAATTTGGGCATTTTCGTCAGCGTACAGAATAATTTTTTCAACACCTGCAATCTTTTCGTCCTTAATATTAAGAGTAACTTCTGCATCCGATGCTGCATTAAATTCTCTTGCCAGTCTTTTTTTGATGTCCTTTTCAACTTCTTGCTTTAATGTAGTTGCTACTTCGCTTTCCAATGAATACTCGCGGTATTCGCCCTCCGGGAGAGAAAAATCAGGCATAGCAATTCCTCTTAGGTTTAAAAGGGGAGAGGTAAGAGTTATGAGCAGCATAGCACTTGTTAAAATACTTATGTATTTTTGCCAGTTCTTTGGTATCAGAACATCGGTAAGTGCCACTATTATTGCAACGGCGGCAACCTGACATATATATCCTCGCATAAATACTCCTTAACCGCTGCCTGTTGTGGCAAGCATTATCCCGATTGAAATAAGAAAGAGCATAACAGCTGTCATCATAACGGCAAGAACAGTGCCTAAGGATTCCGAAACATCAGAAAGCATTATACTCATCCGCTTATCGCAAAGCGGCTCTGCAAGTGCGCTGCAAAGCCTTAACATAAACCAGACTACCCACACCTTGATTATAGGTGTACTTGCAATTACAATAACCGAAATCATACCTGCACTTCCTACAGCGTTTTTAAGTACGTGAGTACCGCCCACTACCGTTTCCATTGTATCTGCAAGCAGTCCTCCCACAACAGGAACAAGTGTGCCGATTGCAAACTTGGCACTCTTTGCACCTATAGCATCAAGAACAGGAGCGTTGAAACCATAGAGAGCACAAAGACTGGTAAATACAGTCAGTAATGCGGTTAAAATCCAGCGTGATACCGAACGCAAAAGGCGGTTGAAGCTCCCCAGCTGAACACGGCCCGATATATTTCCCACAATACCTAAAACTGCACTCATATATATCATAGGGGAGATAATCTTGTCCGTTATTAAAGTTAAAAGGTATACGGCACCTGACATAATTGGTGAGAATGCAGATGCGGAGGTAATTTTTCCTGCAGCAGCCATTAGCCCAAGGAAAATGGGAGCAAGCTTTGTAACAAAATCGCAAATGGAGTGTATTACCTCGCTGCCGTAGCCTGCAGTCTCGCCAAGAAGCTTTACAACAGACGCAGACATAACGGCATATGTAGAAAAATACGCTGCTTCATTGCACCCTGATTTCGTGTCCATAAGCCTGAGTATACCTGCAGCTGCAGCTATGGTGATAATTACCGCAAGATAGGAAAAAGATCTTGACACTTCGCCGAAAAGAGCATCACCTAATGCACTAATAACTCCTTCCGGCGTGATTGGATTTTCACCACGAGAAAGAGCTTCGGTATAGTGGTTGTATTGGGGGTGCTCCCTAATTGTTGTATCAAACTCTGCATATGAAGTGCAGGATGAAAAAAGCAATAGTAGTATAATAGTAAAAATCAACTTTATCATATCAAATTTAGTGCCTCTATGATTACAGCAATAAGCTTAGATACAGCAGGCATAGTGAACATCAAAACTGCAACACGCCCTGCAAGCTCAAGCTTTTGCGCAACTGCCGTTTCGCCTGCATCACGACATAGGGCAGAGGTTATTTCAGTAAAATAGGCAATAGCTATGACTTTTATAACACTTTTGTAGTAGACGGGCTCGATACCGCCTGTTTCAAACAGCTTTTCAAAACCTGAAAAGATTTCTCCAAGTCCGTCTATGGTATAACCTGCCATTACAGCAGTTGCAGCAAGAGCTGTAAGTGCAGCAAAGACCGGGGATTTTCCTTTTAGCAGAATAATAAGAAGTGTAGATGTTATAGCGATAGCAGCAATCTTAGTGATTTCCATAGCTACAGGTCAAAAATCTGTTTTATCGATTCAAACAGATTTCCAATCTCTTCGGTAAGTATAAATAAAACCACTACAAGACCTGCTATTGTTATCATTAGAGCCTGCTCGTCCCTTCCTGAGCGTGAAAGAAGCTGACTTAATACTGCTACAACAATACCCACACCTGCTATTTGAAATATCAAATCAATATCCATTTCCTTTTCTCCTAAAACAGCAGTATAACACCAAGCATTCCAAAAAGTACACCGCAGCTGCGGTAGAGCTTGCCTGTTTTGCTGTAATTTTCTGTTGCCTCTGCAAAAGAAAGCTCTAATAATCGTAATGTGGTATGTATTAACTGCTGCTGCTGTTCGCCTGAAAAGTCTCCTATTGAATTTAGTGTCTTTGCGGCTTTTATATCACTTGCGGTAAGAGCCATATCATCAGCATACTTTGAGAGACTTCTGCTCCATGCATGCCGTGTACCAAGATTTAGCATCAGAACTGCAGTGTCGGAGAAGACGGGTAGCTTAAAATCTCTTGCAATATCATTAAATATACGTTCAAGCCGTTTTTTTGTAAAGGATACTTCCGCACCTATACGCTCTGTTGCAAGAATTAGGCTATTTAAGCTATTACATCTTTTTTTCATTCGGTAGGATTTAGTAAACCCGATGGATAGACAAGATATGAAAATTGCCGCTGCACCTGCAAATTTAAACATAGTGCACCTCCTTGATTTCGCCTATTCCACAGAGAGTTACAATGACATTAAACCTTGGCATAATCTCAAAAAGAGAAGAATTTTTAATAAGTTCTTCTCTTGACTCAGAGTGTGCGGTTGCAATAATTGAACTTCCTGAGCCAAGTGCACTAAGTATTGCAGATGCATCCTCTTTTGTGCCTATTTCATCGCAGATGATTACATCGGGGGACATTGTACGAAGAAGCATATTTATGCCATCTGCCATTGATGTACCGGACAGTATATCAGCATCTCCTGTATCCATATAAGAGATACCGTCATATACTGCGGCAATTTCACGTCTGGTATCACATACACCTACTTTAAACCCATCATTAGAAAGAAGTCTTGCAAGGTCTCTTATAAGGCTTGTCTTTCCGCACATAGGCGGAGATATTATAAGAGTGTTTTGTATGCGGTTGTTTTTGATTATGTCAGGCTTTAGAACTTCGCCTATTCCTATATGCTCGTTAGCAATGCGGTAGTTTAGTGAAGTGATGTCGGTAAGGCTGCGGATTTTTCCTGATTTCATTTCGCCGCAAAGACCTATTCTGTGTCCGCCTTTTATTGTGATAAACCCCTGAGACAGCTCGTCCTCGTGTGCGTAGAGTGAAAATTCAAAGGCTGTTTCCAATGCCCTTGAAATATCCTTGCTGTCGGCTATAAAGGCTTCCTGCCTTTTGGTTGTAATTCCTCCGTTTTCAGAAAGAAAATATCCTCCGTAGGTATAGTAGAGAGCAACGGGCTTTTGTCGCCTTAGGCGAATCTCGCATAAATCCTCCTGCGGTATTGACAGTAACTTTGACTTAAGCACAGGCGGCATATATGAAAGATACACCGGAGGATTAAGCTGCTTCTCTGATAAAACGTACATTTTCATTCCATCCTTTCGTATAACCTTTGCTCTATACTATTCGGGAGGAATGTGAAATATGATATAAAAAAATCCCCATCACACTGCGATGGGGATTTTTACGTCTAAGTTATGGAATTTGTAATCTTCAAGCTTAAAGCTCTCGGTGGTAAATTTGTAAAAGTCTGTGTTATCGTCGCACTTTATAAGCTTTGGTGCATCATAAGGTTCTCTTTCGAGAATTTCCTTTACAATGGGAATGTGTCTGTCATAGATGTGAGCATCTGCGATAACGTGAACAAGCTCGCCTGCAACCAACCCTGCCGATGCTGCCATCATATGCTGCAAAAGTGCATACTGGCATACATTCCAGTTATTCGCCATCAGCATATCCTGAGAACGCTG
>JAZROS010000094.1:0-4532 GCA_045648825.1 Clostridia bacterium
CACAAAGACCGAGTCAACAATATTATATAGCGACTGTATAAGCATCGACAGCATCATTGGCAGTGCCATAGTTATAAGAAGGCGATTGACATTCATTACGCCCATTTTGTTTTCTGTTTGCATATTTATCCATTCCCTTTCCTAAAAAACAACATTTCTATTATACTACCAATTTACCCCATATGCAATAGCTATAATTAACAAAAAAAGCAGACGGACTATGCCGTCTGCTTTAAACAGTCAAATATTATTCAGGCTTTACATAAGATTTTGTAGTATCAACGTGTATGCTGTTTGTAGAGGCATCCCACTCTACTGAAAAATCAAATACCTCGCCCAAATCTCGTAACATATAGTAGTTGCTCTCGCCTATTGTGTATGAGGTAAAGCCGATAAGCTCGCCGTCTAAGAGGGTATGAGAGGTATTTGCCCACGTTGGCATTACGTCAGCTGCTCCCTTTGAAAGCTCACCACCTGCAACTGTGTAAGGTGTGTTTTTAAGAAGATTTATTGCCTTCTTCTCGTTGTCCCAAGTTACATTATACTGCTTTTCGCTGCCGTTTATAGCCATAGCAATATCACGGATTTTGAAGTAGTTGTTATCTGCTATGTTATACGCATCAAATTCCATTTCCTTGCCGTCAACATACACCTTTGACGCATTTGGCTTAGCCTCGCCCTTTACGTTTAAGTACACCTCAGCAGCACCCGAAACAGCCTCATAACGTCCGCATATCCAGTAAAGTCCCGGTTTTGTTATTGTCATTTTTGAGCCCTTTACAAAGCCTGCATGCTCCCACGCCAATTCCTCGGTATAAGGTACGGTTTTATATGTATACTCTTTGTTTTCCTCGTTATATTCTCCTATCTCCACAAAGCCTTCAACAGGTAATTCCTTGACACTGTAATTTAAAACATCTCCAACAGGAACACACTGACGTCCTTCAAACATAAACATACTTTCTGCAGCAAGCTCTACTGTTACAGGCGCCTGACATACATATCCCAAAGGGGTATTCCCGTACTGGTCAGGGCGGCTTAAAAATTCGTCCTTGCCAATAATGTTTGTAACCTTAAGCTGAGGAACACCTTCGCTATAACCGTCAATTTCCACCGTTTCATATGCATAGGTCATAGGCATTACAGCAAGCATCATAACCACTGCCATTACTGTTGCTAAAATTTTCTTCATAGTAAATTTCCCCTTTTTATATTTTGTCTGTTCTAACAGCATATCCATTATATCACTATCCCCCAAAATTGTAAACCTTTCCGGCAAAAAATTAACATCGAATAACTGTGTTAATTGACAAATATCCCGTAATGTGATATTCTGTATGATGGTATATTATTGAGTTAAAGGAGGCGGAGTGATATGACCCTTGCTGTAAGCGACGGTGCTAAGGCTATAATCGAAAGATTGCACCAATCAGGCTTTGAGGCATATATTGTCGGCGGTGCGGTACGCGATTTGGTTATGGGTAAAACTCCGCACGATTACGATATTACCACTTCGGCAAAGCCTGCCGAGATAAAGTCGGTTTTTAAAAAGACCATTGATACAGGCATTGCTCACGGTACAGTTACCGTAGTGGAAAACGGTGTTGGCTACGAGGTTACCACCTACCGCATAGAAAACGGTTATGCCGATTCACGTCATCCTGACAGTATTGACTTTATTACCGACATTAAAGAAGATTTGATGCGGCGTGATTTTACAATAAATGCTATGTGCTACAATGACACAAACGGCATTTTGGACTATCACAGAGGTCAGGAGGATATTAAAGCAAGGCTTATAAGAACGGTCGGAAATCCCGAACGGCGTTTTAAGGAAGATGCTTTAAGAATGCTCCGCGCAGTACGATTTGCGGCTGTGCTCGGGTTTGAAATAGAAGCCGAAACTGCCGCCGCAATCAAGAAATGCGCCGCACTTATACTAAAGGTGAGCAGTGAGAGGGTTTTAGGCGAGCTTAACAAGATTTTGCTATCCGACAATCCGATATATATAGGAAAGCTACGGGATTTGGGGCTGATGCACTATATTCTCCCCGAGCTTGATGTCTGCTTTGACACGCCACAGCGGAACAAATACCATATTTACGACGTAGGAAACCATATTCTCCACGCAACAGCCGAAACAAAAAGAGACCTTATACTGCGTTGGGCGGCACTTCTTCACGATATAGGAAAGCCTGTTTGTATGAGCACCGACGCAAATGGTATAATCCACTTTTACGGGCACCACAAGGAGAGTGCAGCTCTGGCGGCAAATGTCTTAAGGCGGCTCAGAATGGATAACGACAGTCAGAAGGATATACTCGCGCTTATAGAAAACCACGATGTAAGAATTGAACCCACTCCCCCTGCGGTAAAGCGGATGCTGGCAAAGGTAGGCGACTCGCTCTTTTTAAAGCTTCTAAGCCTGCAAATTTCCGATAACCGTGCAAAAAACGAAAAGTATCTTTCGGATAAGCTGGCAAGAATTGAGTCGGTTCGCAAGGTTTACGAAAATGTAGTAGCCGAAGGACAGCCTTATATGCTCTCCGATTTGGTGGTAAACGGCAGAGATTTGATAAAATTAGGCTTTAAAGCAGGACGTGAAATAGGCGATACATTGAAAATTCTTTTAGGTGAGGTTTTGATAAGCCCCGAGCTTAACACAAGAGAGTATCTGCTTAAAAGAGCAAAAGATATAAGAAGAAAGGGACGGTAATTGATGAAAATTTACGAAGGTTACAAATATATCGAGGGCGGAGTTTGTGCCGCAAAGGGATTTCGTGCAAGCGGTTTAAACTGCGGTCTTAATCCCAACAAGGAAAAGAACGATTTGTGCATAGTTGTGTCTGATACGATATGTAATGCAGCGGCGGTTTACACCACCAACAAGGTAAAGGGTGCACCAATTACCGTAACAAAGAAGCACCTCGAAAAGACAGGCGGAAAATGCCGCGCAGTAATCGCAAACTCCAAAAATGCCAACACCTGCAATGCAGACGGCGAGGAAAAGGCAGAAAAAATGTGCGCCTTAGCAGCGGCAGAGCTTGGCATAAATGCCGACGAGGTAATAGTCGCATCAACAGGTGTTATCGGTCAGATTTTGCCGATAGAGCCGATAGAAAGCCATATAGGCGCGTTGTGTAACAGCTTGTCCTATGACGGCAACTTAGCAGCTGCAACGGCCATTATGACAACCGACACAGTAAAAAAAGAAGTTGCAGTTGAATTTGATTTAAACGGCAAAACCTGCCGTCTTGGCGGTATGGCAAAGGGCAGCGGTATGATTCATCCGAATATGGCTACAACCCTCAACTTCATCACAACCGATGCTAACATCTCAAGCGATGACACAAAGGCTGCTCTTTCCGAGATAACAAAGATTACATACAACTGTCTTTCGGTAGACGGCGACACATCTACCAATGATATGGTCTGTGTGCTTGCAAACGGTATGGCAGGAAATGACGAGATTAGCGAAGGCTCAAATGATTATGCAGTTTTCAAAGAGGCCCTCTTTATTGTAATGAGCGAGCTTACAAAAATGCTGGCAAAGGACGGCGAGGGTGCAACCAAGCTGATTGAATGTACAACAGACGGTGCTCCCGACCTTGACACTGCTATTATTGTTTCAAAGAGTGTAATCCGTTCTCCACTTTTTAAGTGTGCTATTTTCGGCGAGGACGCAAACTGGGGCAGAATACTTTGTGCCATAGGTTATGCCGAGGCGGAATTTGATATATCAAAGGTAGATGTTGATATTGCATCTAAGGCGGGAGTTGTGCCCGTTTGCAGAAACGGTGCAGGCGTTCCCTTCTCGGAGGAAAAAGCAAAGGTTGTACTCGGCGAGGAGGATATTTTCATAAATATCAATCTCAATCAGGGCGACGTTTCGGCAAAAGCGTGGGGCTGCGACCTTAGTTACGATTACGTTAAAATTAACGGCGATTACCGCTCTTGATTTAAAAATTGCGAAAAATTGTAAAAATCACTTGCCAAATTAAAAATATATGATATAATAGATATGTTATTCTAATGATTATGTATAGGAGGAAACGATATGACTACATTATTTACAGTTTTGCATATTGTTATTGCAGTATTACTCGTTGTTATGGTACTTCTTCAGGAGGGTAAGGACCCAGGTATGAGAGGTATCTCAGGTTCAACACCTGACGGCGATTCATTCTTCAGCAAGAACTCGGGCAGAACAAAGGCATCAATGCTTTCTAAGCTTACAGCTACTCTTGCTGTTTTGTTCCTTGTAACAACTTTAGTTCTTGTATTTACACAGATGTAATTTTAAAAGGCAGCCTTTAAGGCTGCCTTTTTTTGTGTTATTTTTGCTCTTTTATATCACTTATCAGCTCTTTTACTGATGTGGCAAATCCCGCAAGCTCCTGAATTTTTGACGGAATTATAATCTTAGTAGCCTTGCCGTCGGCAACCTTCTCGAAGCTTTCGAGAGCCTTGATGGCAACATAAGCATCGGACGGGTTTGCTTCGTTAATCTTACGAATACCCTCTGCAATAGC
>JAZROS010000095.1:0-2810 GCA_045648825.1 Clostridia bacterium
GAAAAGCAGTTGACTCTTCCCTCATACAAAAGGCTTAGCATAAATGTTTCCAAAACATCATCATTATGATGACCGAGTGCAACTCGCCTGCACCCCATTTCTATTGCCATATCATTAAGTGCTCCGCGTCTTAGCTTAGCACAGAGGGCGCAGGGATTGGTTTCCTTTCTGATATCAAACACCACCTCGCGAATGTTGGTACGCTTAACGTGGTATTCCATACCGAGCTTTTCGCAAAATGCCGCTATTTCGGAAAAGTCGCCATCGCCCGTCATATCAAGCGACAAGCCGACAGGTGTAAATTTTTTGGGATAATATCTGGCAAGTCCTGCAAGTGCCGCAGCAAGAGCAAGGCTGTCCTTACCGCCTGAAATTCCCACAGCAACCCTGTCGCCGTCCTCTATCATATTATAGTCCTCAACAGCACGCCGAACGAGGCTTGTTATATACTTCACTTTTACTACCTCTTACATCTTAAGTACGCTTCTGTTCTTCCACAGATAGTCAACACCCGAAATTACTGTAAACACAACAGAAAGCCATACGAGAATATCAGTGATGATTTTCCCCGCTGTTTCAGGAAATACGGGAAGAAACAGAATTATTGCAGCGATTATTGCGACCATCTGTGATATGGTTTTGAGCTTGCCCCACATACTTGCTGCTATAACCTTGCCGTCAGCTGCTGCAACAAGTCTTACACCCGATACCATAAATTCTCTTGCCAATACTATCATAAGCGCCCACACGGACATTCTGCCGTAATTAAGAAGTATTAAAAATGCCGAAGTTGTGAGCATCTTATCTGCCAAGGGGTCTACAAATTTGCCGAAGTTGGTTATCTGGTTATAATTTCTTGCAATGTATCCGTCTGCCGCATCGGACAATGACGCAATTATAAATACCGCAAGTGCAGCTATACGGCAAGCGGTTGTGTCTATCATCATAAGCACCATAAATACAGGCACTAACACAACTCTGAAAAGTGTAATCTTATTAGCTAAATTCATCACAAAACTTCCTTTCCCGTCAAATCGTATTCATCGCAGTCGAGGATTTCCACCTTGACAAAGCTTCCTATCTGAACTTCGTCCTCGCTCGCAAAGTAAACCTTGCTGTCTATATCAATACTGTCGGCATAGCTTCTGCCGTAGTACATATAGTTTTCCTCGTCATAGCCCTCGCATAATACCTCAAGAACTGTTCCTAAACGGGCTTTGTTCTTCTCGAGTGAAATCTCACGCTGAAGCTGCATTATCTCCTCTGCACGCTCCGTTTTAATCTCCTCCGAAAGCTGCTCGGGGAACTGCGCCGCAACGGTATCCTCCTCCTGCGAGTAAGCAAACACTCCTACTCTGTCGAGCCTATACTCTTTCACAAAGTCATAAAGCTGCTTATGTGCCTTTTCGTCCTCGCCAGGAAATCCCGAAATCAATGACGTTCTTATAACGGCGTCAGGCATTTTTTCACGGATTTGCTCTATCTTTTTCTTGATGTCTATGCTATCCGTTCTTCTTGCCATACGTCTTAGGACATCGTCATTTATATGCTGAATAGGCATATCGATATATTTTACAATCTTGTCCTCTTTTGCCATAATATCAAGCACATCCTCGGTAACGGCCTCAGGGTAGAAATAATGGAGCCTTATCCAGTGAAATCCCTCTATCTTACAAAGCTCTGTAAGAAGTCTGTCCAACGAATATCTGCCGTAAATGTCCTTGCCGTAACGTGTTGTGTCCTGAGCAATCAGTATAAGCTCTTTTACACCATTTTCTGCAAGCTCGTTAGCTTCTGCAAAAATATCCTCTATCTTTCTGCTTCTGTATTTGCCCCTTATCTTAGGAATTGCGCAGTAGGTGCAGTTGTTGTCGCAGCCATCGGAAATTTTGATATATGCAGTATAAGGCGGTGTAGCGGTAATGCGTGCTAAGCCTTCGGGAACTGTCTCGTTCTGGTTACCGAAAAGGCACGGCTTTTCACCGCTCATTGCATTGTCTATTACCTCGCATATCTTATAATAATCGCCCGTTCCGACTACTGCGTCAACCTCAGGCAGCTCGGTCATAATATCGTTGTGATATCTTTCTGCAAGGCAGCCTGCCATTATAAGCTTTTTGCAGTTTTTCTTCTTGTACTGCGCCATTTCAAGCACAGTATCAATCGACTCCTGCTTTGCATCATTTATAAAACCGCAGGTATTTACAATTATAATCTCAGCGTCTGAAACATCACCCACAATCTCGTGTCCGTGCTTGCTTAAAAGTCCGAGCATTGTTTCGCTGTCGGTGAGGTTTTTAGGGCAGCCAAGACTGACCATTCCTATTTTCATACCGTCAAATCCTTTCAATCATCATATACTTCCGACGAAATCTCGTCAAAAGCACGTTTAATATCATCAAAGCTATAGCCCCTTGCCGCAAAATACCGAAAGGCTCTGTCCCTGCTTTTGCGGTCAAAGTCGCCTCCGAGTTTCTTTTCCATAAGCGGCAAAAGCTGCTCACCCTCGTCAGTTTCAATCTCGTCTAAAACCTCGTATATTATTTCTCTCTTTATTCCCCGTCTTGAAAGCTCGGCTTTTATTCTGTGTTTGCCGAATTTCTTTATATTGGAAAGGTCGTTTGCAAGCCTTGAGGCATATATGCGGTCGTCGGTAAGATGATATTCGTGCAAAAATTCAAATGTCTTTTCTATATCCTCTGTCTTTGCACCAAGATGCTTTAGCTTTTCCTTAAGCTCAAATTCCGAATGACTCCTGAACTCAAGAAGCCTTAAAGCCTTTTCCTTAACCGCATCATAGTTGTCAAGTA